>CAZHEJ010000008.1:0-8372 GCA_964531615.1 uncultured Gammaproteobacteria bacterium
GAATTGTAATTTTCAGGATATACGTCTTCCATAATGTAGTTAAAATTGAACAATGTTATAAAGATTTCTACTGAGACAAAAAGCCCTATCAATTAAAGCGCCCCGAAGCCGATTCCGTCATAACTACTTATAAACCAACTTTTTGATTATTTGGCTAAAAAATGCTAAAATGCTGTTATTAACTTTAATCCACAAGGAGGTATGAACCAAAATCAATATTATCCCAGCCAAGATCCGATGGTGAAATTGCGGCAGGAAATGAAATTGCGCAATTTTAGCCCAAAAACCATCAAAAGTTACCTTTATTATATCAGCGATTGCCTTAAAAAGTCAAGTAAGCAGGCGCGGGCGATAACAGGAGGCGATATCCGTAATTATTTGGAAAATTTAGCCGATTTAGGAGCTGCTTCTTCTACTTTAAATTCTGCTTATAGCTCCTTGAAGTTTTATTTTGAAAAAATTTTACGCCGGAAATTCTTTTTTGCCATTCCCCGCGCTAAAAAAACACAGCATCTGCCAGTAGTTTTGTCCAAAACGGAAACGCGAAAGATGATCATGGCCGTATCTAATCCCAAACACAGGTGCATTGTCTCCTTGCTCTATGGAACAGGTGTGCGAGTCAGCGAGCTGACGCATATAAGAATGCGCGACCTTGATTTAGAAAGAATGGTTTTGCTGGTCAATCAAGGCAAGGGCAGGAAAGACCGGCTGACCCTTCTGCCCAAGTCGCTGAAAGGAGTTTTGACTAAACAGAGTAAACTAAAAACACCGGATGATTTTCTCTTTACCAATGGACGCGGCGGGCGGTTGACCGAGGCTAGCATTCAGAAAATTGTGGCCGCGGCTGCCCAGCACGCTGATATTGGCAAAAATGTGTCTCCGCATACCTTGCGCCACAGCTTTGCCACGCATTTGCTTGAAAATGGCACTGATATCAGATATATTCAAGAGCTTTTGGGACACGCACGTTTGCAAACCACGCAGATTTACACTCACGTCGCGGGACAGAATTTGGCTGGAATAAAGAGCCCGCTGGATGTATAATAAGTTTATGTTTACGCTTGAACAGCAAAAATATTTATTGAATTTAGCCCGCCGGACGCTGGAGCATTATTTTCAGACGGGCAAAAAGTTGGTGATTGATGAGTCGGAATTGCTAGACGCTGGCTTGACGCAGAAGCGCGGATGTTTTGTGACTTTGCATAAACGCTCCTTCGCTAAAGCTTCGGCGCGCAAGAATGGCGAGTTGCGCGGGTGCATCGGCCATATTGAGCCAATCCAGCCGTTATATTTGGATGTTATTGAAAATGCCTTATCAGCGGCATTTGATGACAATCGCTTTGCACCAGTACAGCAGTACGAATTGTTGGAAATAGACATTGAAATTTCTGTTTTGACTGTTCCGAAAAAATTGGCATATTTTTCTGTTGATGATTTGCTGAATAAGCTTCAGCCATTGCGCGACGGAGTGATAATCCGCAAAGGCCTGCGCGGAGCAACTTATCTTCCGCAGGTTTGGGAAGATTTATCTGACAAAGAAGAATTTTTGTCATCGCTCTGCCTCAAAGCTGGTTTACAGTCAGATGAATGGAGAAAGGGGGGATTAGAAGTACAGGTTTATCAAGCAGAAGTATTTGGGGAAAAATAACAAATTTCAAATTTCCAATTATTGTGCTATACTATATCTGCTATAAGCTATAAGCCATAAGCTATTAATTTGTGCCTCAATCTTATTTTAAAAAGCTGGAGGAAAAAGCGCCAGAAGAGACAATCTGCTTATTCGCCCAGACTAATTTCCGCAATCAATTGCGGAAGTTTGGCATTAAGCTGGATGACCGCCGCCGGCATATGTATGTGATAGGAAAGACAGGCATGGGCAAAACAACCATGATGGAAAACATGGTTTTGCATGATATTTATGCCGGGCACGGGGTCGGCGTGGTTGACCCGCACGGCGATTTTGCCGAAAAAATCATCAACTACATCCCGTCCAACCGCATAAATGACGTGGTCTATTTCAATCCCGCTGACATGGAATACCCCATCGGCTTTAACATTCTGGAAGTGAAGAGCGAAGAGCAGAAGCATTTGGTGGCGGCCGGCCTGATGGGAGTTTTTAAGAAAATCTGGCCTGATGTCTGGAGCCCCAGAATGGAATATATTTTAAATAATACTATTTTGGCATTGCTGGAATATCCCGGCTCAACCCTTTTGGGAATCAATCGCATGCTTTCAGATAAAAAATACCGCATGAAAGTGATACATAAATTGAAAGACCCTGTTATCAAAGCGTTTTGGCAGCAGGAATTCGCGTCTTACAGCGAGCGCTATGCCACAGAAGCGGTGGCCGCCATTCAGAATAAAATCGGCCAGTTTTTGTCAGCTAATGTCATCCGCAACATGGTGGCGCAGGTAAAATCAACTATTGACGTGCGCAAAATAATGGATGAAGGAAAAATTTTTATCATGAATTTATCCAAAGGCAGGATTGGCGAAGACAACTCGCGTTTGTTGGGAGGCATGCTGATCACCAAAATCCAACTGTCGGCAATGGAGAGAGTGGAAGTGCCAGAAAGCCAGCGCCAGGATTTCTTTTTGTATGTTGATGAGTTTCAGAATTTTGCCACGCCGAGCTTTGCCAATATCCTTTCAGAGGCGCGCAAATATCATTTAAGCTTAATTTTGGCCCATCAGTATATTGCCCAGCTTGATGAGGTGGTGGCAGACGCTGTTTTCGGCAATGTGGGCACAATAATCACTTTCCGCGTGGGCGGGCCTGATGCCGAAGCCTTGGAAAAAGAATTTATTCCGACATTTACGCCCGAAGACATTGTCAACCTGCCGAAATACCAGATATTTTTGAAGCTGATGATTGACGGCGTTGCTTCGCAGCCGTTCAGCGCTTATACCCTGCCTCCCATCGGGTTAGTAAGTGACAGCGCTGAAAAGGTGGTTAAAGTATCGCGCGAGCGCTATGCCAAAAAGCGTGATGTTATAGAAGATAAAATTCTGCGCTGGAGCGGAATGGGGGGCGAGGAGTCTGATGAAGAAGAGAGCGATTTGGAAGACCTCAGGCAATCAATTGTTTCAAAGCCGGTTACCCGGCCAGAATTACCGAGGCCGGCGGAAAAAACAGTTTCTCTAAAAGAGCTTCTGCCTAGGGATAATGAGGTTAAAAAAGACAGGGCAGTTCTGCCATTCAAAAGGGATAATAAGCCGATAAAAAAACATTTTACAGCTTTTAATGCATTGCCACAGAAAAAAGCTATGGGCGGACAGCAATTTTTTAATAAGCCGGACCAGGTAAAACCAGCGACTTTACCGCCTCCGCCGCCCCCTCCGCCTAAGATTATCAAGCCAGACCAGGTGGTTACGTTTAAACAAAATAAAAAAGCGGACGACGCTGATGATTACTGGAAAAATTTAGAGGAATAAAAAAGCGGCCGAAAGGCCGCTTTTGCTATTGCCATTTAACGAAAAATAAGCTAAACTAAACCCATATGCAATTGATTGGCAAATCAATATTATTAAAATTATTTAAGCCGAATTTAGACAGCCATAAGGGCGACAATGGCCGTATTTTGATTATTGCCGGGTCAGAAAAATACCACGGCGCCCTGCTTTTGGCAATCCAGGCAGCCTCCCGCCTTGTTGATATTGTTTATGTGCATTCACCGGAAAATCAAAAATTAGTGCAGAAGCTGAAAAGCGAAATCAGCGTTTTTATTACCATCAACAAAAAAGAATTATTCAAAACAGTTGATTTGGTTGATGCAGTTTTGATAGGGCCGGGGTTAGACGAAAACGAGAATACTAAACATATATTAAAACAAATACTTCACAAATATTCAGACAAGCGGATTGTTGTTGATGCCACGGCTCTTTGGCAATTAAACCCAAAGTGGCTGCATTCAAACTGCATTATCACTCCCCATGTCCGCGAATTCAGAAAATTATTCGGTTGCGCGTCCAACAAAGAAAATGTTTTGAAAATGGCGAAAAAATATAATTGCCTTGTCGTCCTGAAGGGCAAATATGATTATGTGAGCGACGGCAAACAGCTTTTTGAAAACCGCACTGGCAATGTGGGAATGACCAAAGGGGGGACAGGGGATGTTCTGGCTGGTTTAGTCACTGCTCTGGCGGCGAAAAATGACAATCTGCTTTCCGCGCAAGCAGGAGTTTATTTGAATGGTTTGGCGGGGGATAAACTTTATAAAAAATTCAAGACTTTTTACAATGCGGGGGATTTGGCGGAGAATTTGGGGGAGGTGTGGCGTCAATTGGTGACAGAACAATAATTTGACGAATTGTATCATAAATGATACAATTTTAGTATAAAAATGATACAATAATTATATGGCAAAAACATTTATTTTAAATAAAAGGCAGGAGCTGATTGCCGGTTTTTTGGAAGAGAATAAAAAGCCAGTGGCTGTTTTGCGGATTGTCGCCAGAGTGAATGACAAGTATAAAAAAACAGCGCGCATTACTGTGATTCGCGATTTGAATTTTTTAATAAACAGCGGTTATGTAAAACAGCAGGGCAAGGGGCGGGGAGTAGTTTATCAATTATCCCCATTTTACCAAGCGATAAAGCCGATTGATATTGAGGCCTATTTTAAAATAGATCCAGACAAGCGAGAAATTCAGAAAAGTTTTAATTTTGAAGTATTTTCGTTGTTGAAAAGTATTTTTAGCAAGGATGAATTGGCAAGATTGCATGAATTAAATCAAATTTACCGAAAAAACATTAAAAAACTTCCCACGGCGGCGCTTAAGCGGGAATTTGAACGGCTGACGATTGAATTGTCATGGAAATCATCCAAAATAGAAGGCAATACTTATACTTTGCTGGAGACAGAATACTTGTTGCGCGAAAAAAAGGAGCCGAAAGGACATTCTCAAGAAGAGACAACTATGATTCTTAATCATAAAAAAGCTTTGGATTATATCCATTCGCATCCAGAACAGTTTAAAAAATTATCCGTGTCCAAAATTGAGGATATTCATTATTTGCTGACTAAAGATTTGTCAGTGGCGCGCAATCTGCGCCAGAGGGTGGTGCGCATTGCCGGCACTGCTTATACTCCGCTGGATAATAAGTTTCAGATTAAAGAGGCGATGCAAAAAATGTGCAAGCTGATTAATGGACAGAAGAATCAATTTGCTAAAGCGTTCACCGCCATGCTGCTTATCGCTTATATTCAGCCGTTTGAAGACGGCAACAAGCGCACCAGCCGCCTGATTGGCAACGCAATTTTAATGGCGCATAATTCTTGCCCCTTGTCTTTTCGAAGTATTGATGAATTGGAATACAAAAAAGCGGTTTTGCTGTTTGATGAACAGAATAATCTACACTATTTTAAAGAGTTGTTCATCAACCAGTTTGAGTTCGCAGTTAAGAATTATTTTGGTTAATGCGGAGGATTGTTTCGCGGGAATTAGGCATTCCCTGCGTAATTGGCACTAAAATTGCAACCAAAGTTTTACATGATGGCGATGAGGTGGAAGTTGATGCTAATCATGGAACAGTATATTTGGTGAACTAGTTTATGAACAAAATCCAGCTCGTATTCTTGCTTTTGACAAGCTGTTTTGCTATACTGTAAATAATTATTTTCTATGCCCCACATCAAATTCTTCAAAGATATAAATAAAAAAAGCGTTGGAGAAGCAGGAGGCAAGGGGGCGTCTTTGGGCGAGATGACCCGCCTCTTCGGCAGGCAGGCCAATAATCCAGTGCCGCCGGGGTTTGTGGTTTTGGCCAGCGCGTTTGACAGGTTTTTGAAAGAAACAGATTTGAATGCAGAAATAGAAGCGCGGTTGAAAGAAGTTAATCCAGAAGATACTAATACAGTTGATAAGGCCAGCAATGTTATTCGCGATGCAATTCATGACCATGCCATGCCAAAAGATTTGGAAGATGAGATTTTGAAAGCGTTTGATGAGTTGTTTGCGGCTAAAATCCCCCCTAACCCCCCTTTATTAAGGGGGGAACAATATGTCGCAGTGCGTTCAAGCGCGACAGCAGAGGATTCGGCAGTCGCAAGCTGGGCAGGGGAATTAGAAACTTATTTGAATACTACGCGCGAAAATGTCGCTAAACAGGTAAAAAACTGCTGGTCGTCTTTATTTACTCCACGGGCGATTTTTTACCGGCATGAGAAAAAATACCCCCCCTTTAATCCCCCCCTTGATAAGGGGAGGAATGGGGGGGTGCATGTTTCAGTCGCGGTTGTTGTTCAAAAAATGATTCAGTCGGAAATTTCTGGAGTTGCTTTTACCGTGCATCCAGTAACCGAGGACCCGAATCAGATGATAATTGAAGCCTGTTTTGGTTTAGGCGAGGCGATTGTGAGCGGACAGATTACGCCGGACAGTTATGTAGTGCATAAAAAAGAAATGAGCATACTTGATATTAATGTTGGAGTACAAAGTAAAAAATTAAAAGTAAAAAGTAAAAAGTCAAAAGATGATGATGAAATGAATGAATGGATTGAATTGAACGAGAGCGAGGGCGGGAAGCAGAAATTGAATGGCAAGCAGATAATTGAGCTGGCGAAGATTTGTCAAAAGATTGAACAGCATTATAAATTTCCCTGCGATATTGAATGGGCGTATGAGGGCGGAAAATTTTATATCACGCAATCAAGACCGATTACAACTTTAAAAAAGTAATTTTAATTCTATGAATGTCAAACGCGCGGTGGGATATTCAATCCTGCTTTGGGTCATAATTTTTGTTGTTATAAGCATTTTAATGTTTTTGCCGTGGTTTAAGAACAGCCAATCAAGCGTGCAGACGGCTTGGTGGTTTTTAGCCATTCCAATCACGTTGTTTTGGGCAAAACTTTATTTCAAAGCCGACCCGCCGACAGCCAAAAAAGGATTTTATTTAGGCATTATCGGATTGATTGTCAGCGCGATTTTGGACGTTGTAATTACTGTGCCGCTGTTTGTCAAGTCATATTCTTTATATTTCGGCAATTTAATGCTTTATGTCGGGTATGCTGAATTGCTGGTTTTATGCGTAATTGCAGGCGGAGAATTTGACGCTACCTTTACTTCAATGCCTAAACAGAAAAAATAATATGAGATTTTTTGACAGAGAAAGCAGGAGCGGCAGAAGCGCGCTATGGCTCGCCATTATTTTATTTTTACTTTCGTTCGGACTTGGCGTTTTAGTAGGGAATGTTTGGGGGATTAGAAAGCAGATTACCAGCGATGATGGCAATATTGAAATTGTGAAGGTCCTGAATCTTTATGCCAAGAGCCGTTCTGACTCTGTTGATTTCAACCAATTTTGGGATTTGTGGAATTTAGTCAAGGAAAAATACGTGGCTCAACCTGTTGATGACGTAAAATTGTTTTACGGCGCTATGCAGGGGCTGGTTTCCGGGCTGGAAGACCCGTATTCTGCTTTTTTTCCGCCTAAAAAAGCCGAAGAATTCGCCAAAGATTTGTCAGGCGAGTTTGAGGGAATCGGAGCAGAAATTGGCATGCAGAAAAATCAGCTTACAATTATAGCGCCATTGCCGAGTTCGCCGGCAGAAAAAGCAGGCTTAAAAGCCGGTGACAAGATTTACGCCATAGACGGCAAAGAAACTTTTAATCTAAGTTTGGACGAGGCAATAAGCGCAATACGCGGTCCTAAAGGCACGCAGGTCAAGCTAACCATCAGCCACGACGGCTTGGAAGAAGTTGAAGAAATTACAGTAACACGCGATGTGATTGTAGTGCCGACAGTCATTTGGGAGATGAAGGAAGACAAGTTTGCTTATTTAAGAATAAGTTATTTCAATGAAAAAACAGGAATAGAATTTGATAAAGCTGTTAAAAAGATCCAAGCTAAAAATCCGCAAGGGATAATTTTGGATTTGCGCGGCAATCCCGGCGGATATCTTGAAACAGCGGTGAGCGTGGCCAGCGAATGGGTGAAAAACGGACTGATAGTCAAAGAAAAATCCAGCCAGGGCGAGGGCGGAAAATATTATTCTGTCGGCAAACATAATTTTGTCGGTTTTCCAACAGTAGTTTTGGTGGATGGAGGAAGCGCTTCAGGCTCGGAAATAGTAGCCGGCGCTTTGCAGGATTATAAATTGGCGAAAATTGTCGGCCAAAAGACTTATGGCAAGGGCTCGGTGCAGGATTTTGAAGTTTTATCCGACGGGTCAGCGCTGAAGCTTACCATTGCCCGCTGGCACACTCCTAATGACAGGCAGATTGAAGGCGATGGCATACAGCCGGACATAGTTTTAGACAAAATGTTTGAAGAAATTAAAAAATGGTTCGTAGGAAAATTAAAAATTAGGAGGTAATTTAAATGGCAAAGAAAAAAGCGTTTGGTGGGTATAAAATCCAACCAGATA
>CAZHEJ010000008.1:8382-28559 GCA_964531615.1 uncultured Gammaproteobacteria bacterium
GCAGGTTAAAGAGCATAAAGAAAGAATCAGACTTGAATATAAAGATTTGGGGCTGGAAAAAGCATTGGAGTTGTTAGCCATAAGCCATAAGCCATAAGCTGTATGTTTAGCAGTTTAGTAATTCGAGGAGACGGGTTGGGAAAGAAGTATGGGTATCCGACTGCGAATTTAGAAGTTAAACAAAAAGATTTGAATTTAAAAAGCGGCGTTTACGCCGCTTATGCTGTCTTGAATGGCAGGAAGTACCGAGCTGCTTTGGCAATCAGGGACAATCCATTCATTGTTGAAGTTCATCTGTTTGATTATTCAGGGCCGGATTTTTACGGGGCAAATTTGAGAGTTGAGGCAGTGGAGAAGGTGGCTGAAATAATAAAATGCAATTCGGAAAAAGAATTAATCCAAAAAATAAAAAGCGATATTAAAAAAATCAAATCCTTTCTACCCAGTGCGGATCAACTACCACATTGAGTTCTAAATAAATTTTTTTGTTGATAGCTGCTTCCAGTTCCCGGCGCGCCATTTGGCCGATTTCTTTGATTTTTTGTCCGCCCTTGCCGATGATTATTTTTTTATAGCGCTCGGCGCTGGTTAAAATTCGCGCGGAAATCACGGTGATGGCTGCCTGTCCGCCTCTGGCGGGTTTATCTTCCACATTGTCAACTTCAACACTGATTGAATAGGGGACTTCTTTTTCAAAAACAGCAAATACTTTTTCCCTGATGATTTCCGCTATCCAGAAATAATTATCTATATTTGTCCATTGTTCGGGCGGATAGAGCAGTTCGCCTTCTGGAAGCAATTCCATCACTTTTTGCTTTAAAGGTTCAATGTGGCTGCCCCTTAAAGCCGATAATGAAAAAATAGCGTCAAAATCACTTCCCAGCTGTTCATAGCTTTCCTGAAAAGGCCTTTCTTTGGCCGGCAGGTCGGATTTATTAATCACCAAAATTTTAGGAATTTCCAAATGGCGGACCAGCCCTAAAACAGCCCTTTCTTCCTCTCCGATTTCCCTGGTTGGATCAACTATATAAATAATCAAATCCAGCTCTTCTGTAAGCACGCCTTTCACTTTATTTATCAGCCGGGCAGTAAGTTCGTCTTTCCGGTCTTTAAAAAAGCCCGGAGTATCAACAAAAATAGCCTGTCCGTCAGCAGTGTTCATAACCCCGTGGATTTCATGGCGCGTCATTTGCGGGCGAAAAGAAGTGGCGGAGATTTTTGTCCCCACCAGAGTGTTTAACAACGTTGATTTACCCACATTTGAACGGCCGATTAAGGCGATAAATCCGGATTTCATGGCATTGATTTAGACAGATTTAAACGGATTAATGACATGTTATCACCTTCTTGCATTTTTTTCAAGTTTTGTATATTATATAACTTGTATGAAAGTAGTCTTACTGCAGGATGTGCCAGGCACAGGGAAAAGAGGGGATTTGAAAGATGTGGCAGACGGATATGCGCGCAATTTTTTGTTCAAGAAAAATTTGGCTAAGATGGCGACTGCCGAAGTTTTGGCGCAGTTAAAACAGGAAGAAGAGAAGCGAAAAAAACAGATGGAACTGGAATTAAAAGAAAATCAGGCCAGAGCCAGCAGACTTGACGGCGCAGAAATTGAGATTAAGGCTAAAACCAGCGAGGCCGGAACTTTATATTCCGCTATCAGCGCGCAAAAGATAGCGCAGGAAATTAAAAAGTCATTTGGCTTGGACATCAGGCCAGAACAAGTGGTTGTGAATGAACCAATCAAAGAAGTGGGAGAGAAGAAAGTGTTGATAAAATTTGGACACGGGCTGGAAGCTGAAGCCCGCGTCATCATCAGCAAAGAAAATTTATAAAATTTAATTTATGTCCAAAACTAAATTCATCTTTGTCATCGGCGGCGTTTTGTCCGGCGTTGGCAAGGGCGTAACTACTGCCAGCATCGGCCGGATTTTTAAAAATTACGGCTTTCGGGTTTCAGCCGTTAAAATTGACCCCTACATTAATGTGGATGCCGGCACTATGAACCCGGTGGAGCACGGCGAGGTGTTTGTTACTGATGACGGAGACGAGACAGACCAGGATGTCGGCAATTATGAGCGATTTTTAGATACTGATATTTTTTCAATAAATTACATGACTACCGGCCGGGTGTATCAAAGCGTGATTGACCGGGAGCGCAGCATGGGATACAAGGGCAAATGCGTGCAGGTGGTGCCGCATATTCCTCTGGAAGTAATCAGGCGCATCAAAAAGGCCGCGGAGAAGTCCAAGGCCGAAATAATGGTGATTGAAGTGGGGGGCACGGTAGGCGAATACGAGAATATTTTGTTTTTGGAAGCCGGGCGGATGATGAAATTAGACAATCCTGATGATGTGGCATTTGTACTGGTTAGTTACATGCCTGTGCCCAGCCATTTGGGCGAGATGAAAACCAAACCCACCCAGCACGCTGCCCGCATGCTCGGCAATAACGGCATTCAGCCAGACTTCATTATCGCGCGCGGCAAATACGCGCTTGATAAGCCGCGGAAGGAGAAGCTTGCCCTATTCTGCTGGATGAAGCCTGACAGCATTGTTTCGGTGCCGGACGTGCCGGTTATTTACGACATCCCGCGCGTTTTAGAAGAGCAGAAATTCAGCCGTCTTTTGGCCAGCCGGCTAAAGCTGAAAATCACCCGCCAGTATCAAAAGGACTGGGACAAATTCGCAGTTAAAGCCAAGAGCGTCAAAAAACATTTGAAAATCGCAGTCGTAGGCAAGTATTTCGCCACTGGAAATTTTACTTTGGCAGATTCTTACATTTCAGTGATTGAAGCGGTAAAGCATGCCTGCTGGCATAACGGCGTCAGACCAGAGATGGATTGGTTGGATTCAGAAGAGTTTGAGAAAAAGCCGGCGACAATCAAGAAACTTGAAAAATACGACGGCATTATCGTGCCCGGCGGATTCGGAACCCGCGGCGCTGAAGGCATAATTAAAGCAATAAAGTTTGCGCGCGAAAACAGAAAGCCGTATTTGGGATTATGCTATGGCATGCAGCTTGCTTCTGTTGAATTTGTACGTAATGTTTTGGGCAAAAAGCATGCGCATACGGTTGAGATTGACCCGAAAACGTTGGACCCAGTCATACATATCAATCCCTATCAAGCGGAGAATGTAAAAGAAGACAGATATGGCGGGACAATGCGGCTTGGCGCCTATGACTGCGTTTTGAAAAAGGGGACAAAAGTCCAAAAAGCGTATGGCGCGAATAAAATCAGCGAGCGACACCGCCACCGTTATGAATTTAACAATGATTATTGCGAAGAAATGGAAAAAGCCGGCTTGCAGATTGCGGGCGTTAATCCAGAGTCAGATTTGGTTGAGATTGTTGAATTAAAAAATCATCCGTTCTTTGTTGGCGTGCAATTTCATCCGGAATTCAGATCCCGTCCATTGCGCCCGCATCCGCTGTTTAGGGAGTTTGTCGCAGCATCTATTAAGCAGAGTGAGAAGTAAGCCATTTTTTTATAACTGCCAATTGAACCAATTCAAACCCTCCCACCAATACCCCTACATAAAACACATCTCCCAGCAAGCTGTTTCTGAAAAATGGGAGAGCCATGATATAGCTTTGGATTAAGCCGCTAAAATTGTGAACATACATTGTCCCGAACTCCCAGACAGCCCAATTAGTGATTAAGAAAAATAAAATTGAACCTAATAAAGTTCCGCCGAGCACGGTATGGAACTTTTTGTTTTTGCGGACAACCAGCCCAATCAATCCCATTAAAACAAAACCAATATAAACAGATGTCATAATCTGCCAGGCGTAAAAGCCGATGAAAATATCGCTGATAAACATTGCCAAAAGGGGCAGTATAATAGCCCAACGTTTTGGAAGATAAAGCCCTCCGAACAGAGCAATAGCGCCGATGGGGGCGAAATTGGCCGGATGGGGCAGAAAGCGGGCGATGATGCCGAGGATAACCAGCAGGAGAGGAATTAAGATTTTAGAAAAATTTCTGTGTTGCATAAAAAATATTTTAATACTTAATACATTTAATATTATACCAGAGTTTGCAATAATCGCCAAGCGAGGTAAAGCCCGAGCCCTGAAGCGGCAGTGAGAGAGATGCTGAACACAGTTTTGGCAGTGTTTATCGGCTGAGTTGATGTTGGCGCAGAGGAGATGGTTTGGTAATACACGGTGGGCGTTGCATTTGTTTTAGGTATTGTAGTGGTATTGAGGTTTTGTGGTTGAATTATCGTTGTTGGTGGTGATTCAGTGATAGAGTAGTCTAGCGATGTGGTGAGTGGTGCGGTGGTAATTTCATTAGCTGTTGCTGTTTGTTCTATTGCTGGTGTAGTCTGTTGAACTAAAGTTGAAGTGGCAGATAATTCAGGAGTTGAGCTGGCAAATAATGTGGTAGTCGGAGTTTGCACATCAGATTCAATCGTCGGACTGCCTCCTCCGTAATTTGTATAAGTTATATTGTTTCCTGTTTCAAATTTTTCAATTTTTACAGGCATAATAATGGGCCATGACTTGCCCAGCAATGCCGGTACTGCATGTTTAACAGCAAACCAGTCAACAGTTCCCGGCGCCCAGCTTGATTCATAATATCCGTCGGTTTTTAATTGATTTATCAGCGGATGCCAGGGATTTTTTCCACTGGCGTTGAACCAATCATTTTGCCCTTGGCCCAAGGCGCTGATGCCCATCAATACCCAGCTAGTAGTAAGCACGTCAGACGCGCCATAACCCCAGCCGCCGTCAGCAAGCTGCTGCGTTTTTAAATATTGTTTTGCTTTTGAATAAATATTTTGTTCAACGCTAACCCCCTTTGTTTCCGCATATTTCAATGCATTGATAACTGCGCCGGTAATGTCCGCGCCCGGCCAGCCGGCCCAAGTGAAAGCGCCGTCAGCGGTCTGGTCGTTTTTTATAATAGCGATGATGTCAGAGATAATCGGTTCAGCGGCGTTTTCATCAATCGCCATTAAGGCTAAAAGCGCGAAAACATCATCATTAATTCCGTTCTGCCCGTATAAATTGTCTTTATAGCAAGCAGTTTTGATTTTATTTTTTAATCCGATTACAGCATTGTCGTTTTTGCTTACGCCTGACGCCAAAAACGCGAGAATATGGCGCGGGTAGCTGGCGCAGGCATTCATGTCGCTCGGGTCGTCAAGATTGTAATTTTTTTCATAATCCAAAAGCGACTGCCCGTTCTCTTTTTTTATTTCATCAGCGTACTGCCCATTGGCGCCGAAAGACATAATGGCCCAGTCAGTGATAGTGCCGTCAATAATTTTTCCATCAGCCGATTGCTGGGATTTTAAGTAATTAAGAATTTTTTCCGCCGCGCCATTAATTTCGCTTTGGGAAATAGTCTGATTATTATTTTCCGGCGTATTATTGCCCCCATTATTATTAGTATTTTCATCAGTTGAAGTTGCGGTAGAAGTCGGCGCGTCATACACAATCAAAGTGACAGGGTTGCTCCATTTGGACCAATCAGGCGAAGTGATTTTAGCATAATACGTGCCAGTGGCGGAAAATTTATAATCCGCATAGCCTTGTTCATTGCTGGCAATAGTAGATATTGAAATGTCAATTAAGTCATTCGCATCAGCAACCCATTCAGCATCTAAATTATCATAATTATAACGCCATGTATAAAAAGTAGTGGTAGTGCCAAGCGGGAAAGTTGAGGTGCTGGCAGTGATTTGCCAAGGATTGTTAAAATAAATATAGATATTTTCATTACCGTTTAAAGGATACTTATCCATGCCAACAGCAGGATAATTGCCATCAACAACATAATTCCAGTTGCTACAAAGAGCCGTTGTTGTTGGGGTAGTTATCTCAAGGCAGTTCAAATAAAAGCTTTGATAATTTTCATAATATTGCAAATCAGTGACAGCAAAGTCTGTGCTTGTGGCGTCGGCGGCGATTAAAGCCGCGAGTACACTGCTGGAAGTGGTAAAGTGTTCTCCGCCCGCGCTGTCAGTGATTAGGGTTGAGGTGGGCAAGACTACTTGATTAGAAAATATCAAACTGTTTTGGTAACGCAGATTCAAATTGACCGTTGTTTGTGTTGGTTCTGGTGTCGGCGGCTGTACAACGTCAATTGTCTGTTTTTCACTTCTGGTCTTGCCTATGGCTTCAACATAAATTTTTTTTTGTCCTTCGGCATTTGGGATATATTCTAAAGTGCCGGAAGGGGCATTATAAGCTGTGCCGTCAATAAAAAATGAAACAGGCGCGTCAAAGTTTGTAAATTCAGCGCCACCCCACACCTGGGCTTGCAGTGTGGTAGAAGAGTTTGTGTATATGGTGCTGGTGGATAATGCAACTTGCAGAATTTCATTGCTATAATTCCAGTCTACATAAGAAAGAATTATTTTATCATCAGCAGAAAGCCCCAAATCCGTCGCGCCCACCATAGAAGCGCTGTTGTTTTGGTATAAAGACCAAAACATGTTGGCGTCATTGCCAATATTGTTTATTTTTTCTATAAACAGCCCCCAGCCGAAATTATTTGCATTATAATTTAGCAAGCCTTGTTCTTGCGCGGATTGCAAAGCGCAAATCGCTTTATATCCAGCATAAGTTGAAGTGGCTCCTGTACTGTCTGTAACTTCACATGAATAGGGGACAGAGACTTGCTGATTTAAAATTGTCTGGCTCGGGGTTTCAATTCTTAAATTTACATTGATATTTTCTTCCGCTTGTGCAGGCAACAAAAAAACAAAAAAACAAAAAAACAAAAAAACAGTAAATAAATATTTGTGTTGATTAGTGTTAAAGATTAGTGGTCTCATATTTCCATTCAATTAAATCATTAAGTTTTAAAATATAATTTGAAATTCCCACTTGCGCGCTCTTGCCGTTGATATAGTAAATCCAGTATTTGTTGGCTTGCGGGTCGTTTTTTACGCCATTGATTTCTTCAACAAACTGTCCCAATCCGGCGAATTCTTTGGTTTTGAAGGTGAATTTGTCCTGCGATTGCAGTTTGCTCATCATGTCATAAACAGTAGATGTCGCGGTGATAATTTCACTGTAATCAGACGATTGAATGATTAGATGATTAATTTGTTGTTCTGTCGCAGTGTTATTCTGTTGTTCTGTTGAGGTGCTACCGTCTTTAGTAACTGGTAACTGGTAACTGGTAACTGGTAACTGATTTTTGTTATTTGTCTGTGATGTGGAGGTGCTTTTGTTCCCCCCTATTAAGGGGGGCGCAGGGGGTGTTGGCAAATCTGAAATTTTTAAATATATTCCGCTCACACAAGCGATAATAATCAGCGATGCGAAAATCAAGAGATGATATTTGTGTCGTTTTATAAAGTTTTTCATAAAATAAAATTCTTCCTTAGCAGGAAGATTGTTATTTGCGGCAATAAAACCGCAGATTTTCCTGCTCGGGATTTGCATTTATTTGAAGATCGGACTACCCCGACGTTGCGTCGGAGATTACCGTTGCGGCACAGTGAGGGGATTAAACCCTACTTCCACAAATAAATGATTAAATTTGTATAGAAAATTAGTATAACATTGCTATTTTTGAGAGTCAAATATAATTTTTTCTAGCCTGTGGACAAGTATCTTGGTTAAACCTTTCGCCCGATGTCGGCTAACGTATCGGCGTATGCGAAGCGGCGCCGTGTTTTATCACTTTACGCCTAATATAATTATTTACAGGCTATTTGACAGTGTTTTTAAGGACTGGTATAATGTGTCTATTATGAGTGAAGAAGTAATGAAAAAACTACAAGACCATGATAAACAATTAGACGCGATTGCTCTTGCTGTAGTTGATCATACAGAGCGGCTTGATCGTATTGAGGAAAACATGGTAACTAAAAAAGACCATCAAGAAGTGATGAATACTTTGGATAAAATAATTAAACTTTCAGAGAAAAAAGACCAAGAACTTACTTTTATGGGCAATAGAGTTAGACGTGTCGAAGATGACGTAAAACAAATCAAGCCACTCGTCGGATTAGCTTCATAAAACTTTAAAAGAAAAACAAAACACTCTTATTAAAAAAGAGTGTTTTTTTATCTTCACAAATAGCCTGTAAATGATTATTGGGAAGCCAATTTCACTTAATGGGTCGCGTGTATGCGACGTTTCGTCCGATCCCGACGCAGTCGGGAGAGGGCGAAATGTAGCGAAGCGGCGCATACACGCTGTTATGCGGAGTCACGAGCGAAGCGAGTGATGGAGCAGAACAGCGTGGCACACGCGACCCATTATGACGGAATACACGAGCGGAGCGAGTGATTCCGTCATAACGTATCGGCACATGCGAAGTTGCGCCGTGGTTTATTGATTAAACTTGTTAATATTCGCTTATCTTGATTATATCACTAAACTTGCCATTTCGTCAGCGCAATTTGGGAGAGGAAATTTCTCACACCATAACTTAAGAAGTCTAAAAAATGAGGAATTTCTGAACCGCATGTGCCGTGTTAGGCGATGTTTTATTCAGAAGTTTTTAAGCGGTATACTTTCACGTACAAATAATCCACCAGCAGATGCATTAACAACCCCATTCCAAGGAACAAAACCGGTCGATACAGCATAAAAAAAATAGATATTGTCAAAATTATAGGCCATTTTTTGTGTAGAATATGAGTCTTAAAGGGGTTGCGACGCGGATGATAAATTGGTCTTGATAGGAAATGATCTAAATCAATTAACTCGGCGGAAAAAAGAAGTAGCAGATCAACATTATTAGCATCGACAATATCTATTTTATTTACCAAAAAATACGCACCAAGGTCAAATATAAGATGAATCGGGGTTATCATAATTTAAAAACTTCTGAATAAAATTTTGCCTAATGGGTCGCGTGTATGCGACGTTTCGTCCGATCCCGACGCAGTCGGGAGAGGGCGAAATGTAGCGAAGCGGCGCATACACGCTGTTATGCGGAGTCACGAGCGAAGCGAGTGATGGAGCAGAACAGCGTGGCACACGCGACCCATTATGACGGAATACACGAGCGGAGCGAGTGATTCCGTCATAACTCGTTTATATCTTGTAAGTTTTTGGATAATATACTATAATTGGTATGTTATCTTTACTTTACCATTTTATGCTTAACTTGTTAGATATTATAATACGAGAAATGAAATTGCGCAATTATAGCCCGAAAACAATTGATGCCTATACTCGGGTAGTGAAAGATATTTTTTCGTTTTATAAGCGCCCTCCGCGGGATTTGAATGAAGAGGAAGTCAAGAATTTTTTATACTCAAAACAAAAACAAGGTTTATCCAGCCAGTCCATTGCTTTGTATGCCAATGCTTTGAATTTTGTCTATACCCAAATATATAAACGCAACAATTATACAAAAATCCGCCATCCAAAACAGCCGAACCGCCTGCCAGTTATATTAAGCCGCGAGGAGATAAAAAAGGTGATTGATTTGACGACCAATTTCAAACACAGGTTATTGCTTGCTCTGGCATATGCGGCAGGACTTAGAGTTAGCGAGGTGGTCTGCTTGAAAGTGCAAGATATTGATTTACCCGGCTTAACTCTCACTGTGCGGGGAGGAAAAGGCAAAAAGGACAGGATGTCGGTAATTTCCGAATCCATAGCTTCTGATCTTCAAAAAATTATGGCTGGCAGGAAAGGCAATGATTATTTGTTTGAAAGCGAGCGCGGGGGACGGCTTACCGAAGCATCAGCGCAAAAAGTTTTTTATCAGGCATTAAGGCGCGCGGATATAAAAAAACCCGCCACATTTCACAGTTTGCGCCACAGTTTTGCTACGCATCTTTTGGAAAACGGAGTAGATGTGCGTTATGTGCAGGAATTGCTGGGGCATGCGAATATCCGCACTACGCAAATTTATACTCATGTGACAAATCCAAGTTTGAAAAATATTAAGAGTCCATTATGAATTGGTTAGATTTGCCAAAACCTATTTTAGCGTTGGCGCCAATGGCTGACTTGACTGATAGTCCGTTTTGTCGCGTCTGCCGTGAAGTGGCATTAGTTCATTCCGAGCGTAGCGAGGAATCTTTCGAAGCTGATAATAATGGTTTACAAAGATCAAATGTATTTTCAGATTATTTTTCTTCGAAAGATCCCTCGTCGCCTTCGAGGGCTTCTCGGGATTACCAGCCTTTTGTGATATTTAGGGAAATGGTGAGTGCAGAGGCGGTTGTGAGGGGAAATAAAAAAACATTAAAAATGTGCGAATTTGACGCGATTGAAAAACCGATTGTTTTGCAGTTGTTTGGGAGCAAGCCAGAGGTAATGGCCGAAGCAGCAAGAATTTTGGCAGAAAGATTCCTCGTCGCCCCTTCGGGGCTCGCTCGGAATGACATTTCAGGGATTGATGTGAATATGGGCTGTCCAGTGCCGAAGATCGCTGGAAAAGGCCGTTCCGGCGCGTTTTTGATGAAAGAGCATCAAACAGCCGTAGACATAATTAAGTCCTTAAAAAGGGCAGATTTAGGGGTTCCTGTGAGTGTTAAAACACGGCTTGGGTGGTCAAAAAACAGCGAGATTTTGGATTTTGCGCCTAAACTTGAACAAGCAGGCGCAGATGCCATTACCATTCATGGCAGGACCAAAATACAGGGCTACAGCGGCAAGGCAGACTGGGAAATGATAGGCAGAGTTAAGAAGTTAGTAAGCATCCCAATAATAGCGAATGGGGATATAAATTCACGCGAAGATATTGAACGTTGTTTAGAAGTTACGGGCGCTGACGGGGTGATGATTGGAAGAGGAGCACTTGGAAGACCGTGGGTCTTCCAAGAATTTCTAATTTCTAATTTCCAATTTCCAAACATTGAAGAAATAAAATATACAGTGTTGAGGCATGCGGAACTGCATTTGGAGCATTATGGCGAGAAGCATGGATTAAAAGCTTTCAGAAAGCATTTGCTGTATTATTTTAAAAATTTCCCGAATGCGAAAGAGTTGAGGAAGAAGCTGGTGAAAGTTGATGATATTGAAGATTTAGAGAAAATATTGGATATTAAAAATCCCTAGAGTTTTTTTGCAAATTTTAATTTTAAAATTATCCAGAAAAATTCCACAATATCTTTTTTTGAAAGTTTTGATTTGCCCTCCTGCCGGTCAATGAAAGTCACCGGAACTTCAGCAATTTTAAATCCCATTTTCTGCGTGCGAAAAAGCATTTCTTCCTGAAAAGCATATCCATTGCTTTTTATTTTGTCAAGGCGGATTGCTTCCAAGACCTTTCTTTTAAAACAGCGGAAGCCGGCAGTCACATCTTTGATTTTCAGCCCTAATGCGGAGCGGGAGACCAGCATTGCGCCGTTGCTTATCAATTTTCTCATCCTTCCCCAGCCTATGATTTTTCCGCCGGATATTTTCCGCGAGCCGATAACTAAATCAGCCTCTGGATTCCCGCCTTCGCGGGAATGACAGACATGAAGCAGGCGCGGAATATCTTCAGGGTCATGCGAAAAATCCGCGTCCATTTCAAAAATATAATCAGCGCCGAGTTCCAGCGCTTTTTTAAACCCGGCAATATAAGCAGAGCCGAGGCCGAGCTTCCCGGGACGTTCAATTAATTGCAGATTTAAGATTTCAGATTTAAGATTTTTGACGATTTGCGAGGTGCCGTCAGGGGAGTTGTCATCCACGACAATTATTTCCAATTCTGGAATTTGCAATTTAAAAACAGCTCTGACGAGCTTTTCAATATTCTGCGCTTCATTATAAGTTGGAATAACAATAATCGGTTTCATATTTCTGCGCATCTGGCTGCATTTTCCAGCAATTTTGCAACAGTGATAGGGCCGATTCCGCCCGGAGTCGGAGTGATGTATTTTGCTTTTTTTTCAACTTTTTTAAAATCAACATCCCCGCGCATTCTGCCTTTTTCGTCAAATGAAACGCCTGCGTCAATCACAATCGCGCCTTGTCTGACCATATCTCCGGAAATCAGATTTGCCTTGCCGACGGCTGATATAACCACGTTCCCCCAAAGGCATTGTTTTTTAAGGTTTTTGGTTTTGCTGCGGCAGATTTTGGTTTTCACTCCCATTTTTTTTAGGATGATTGCCAGCGGTTTGCCGACCAGACGGCCGTAGCCGACAATCACCACTCGCTTGTTTTTCAGATTGATTTTTAATTCTTTCAAAACAGCGAGAATCGCGGCCGGAGTAGGGGGCAGAATTTTTATTTTTTTGCCTGCCAGCTTTTTTGAATTTATGCCCGTAAGGCAGTCAACATCAATTTCCGGCTTTACAACGTTTAAAATTTTATCAGTGTTCAAATGCTTTGGAAGCGGGAGCTGGACAATCAAGCCAGTGAGTTTTTTATCGCTTTGGATATTATTTATTTTTTTGATTAATTCCGCTTGGTTGATATTATTTTTGAATTTGTGCAATTTAAATCCAATGCCGATTTTTTTTGCCGCATTTTTTTTGTTTTTTATATATGTTTTTGACGGCTTGTCACTGCCAACCCAAACAACAGCAAGTTTTGGAAAAATTTTTTTCTTTTTCAGCAAAGCCACCCGTTCGACGGTTTTTTCCAGAATTTTTTCTGCTATTGTTTTGCCATTGATGATTTTTCCCATGTTCCGGGACTTGGATTCGAACCAAGATAACATGCTCCAGAGGCATGTGTCCTACCATTAGACGATCCCGGAGTGATTTCAGCTCACAATCTCCCCGCCCAAAGACGAGGCCAGTTTTTTGATTTCTTCTTCCTGCTTCTGCCTGTCTTCCGCAGCCTCAACAATCGCTTCTATTTTAATTTTTTCTTTTAAAATTTCATGCCAGATTGATTCCAGGGCATTCCGGCAGTTTTTTTCCATCAGTTTGTCGCAGTGAAAACCATGTCCCACAGAAATTTTTAAAGTGTCGTTTTCCAGAGAATGAATTTCGGCTATTTTCAAAATAAAGCTTAAAGAAGGGTGGTCTTTTTCAATTCGCGCCATGAATTCACCCCATTTTTCCTCAACCTGGTTTATAGTCACTGAATTTTTGCTTACCATGTTTTTTATTTTTTCCGCAATAGTGGTTTTTTCTTCTGTCGCATTTTCAGCCACAGGCTGTTGATTCATGATTTGCGGCTGGGAACACCATTCAATAATCGCCATTTCCAGCGGCAGTTGGGGCAGGGGAGAGGTTTTTATCTGCGAATGGCGGGAGAGCCAGAGGTCAATCAGCTTAACCATTTCCGGCGGAGAGATAGCAGAGCTTATTTTTTTGATTTCTTTAAAGATTTTATCATCCAAATCAGCGCCGATATTTTTGCTTTGCCCGCTTGCCTGCATAACCATGATTATTCTCATTAATTCCAGCATGTCATGCGAAAGCTGGTAAAGATTAGTTCCTTCAGAAGACAGGCTGTTTAGAAGCTTGAGCGAATCCGGCATGTTTTTATTTATGATTTTTTCAGCCAATTCCAGAGTTTTTTCCATTTCCACATTTGGCAGAATCAGCGAGGCGATATCAGCTGTGATATGCTTTTCGCCGCCGGCCATTATCTGATCCAGCAGGCTCACTGCATCGCGGACCGCGCCTTCGCTTTTGTTAATCAGCCTTTCAATCACTTCTTTGTCTATTTTTATTTCTTCTTTTTTGGCAATGCCTTCTAGATGCTTTTTCATTATTTCAAACGGAATCTTGTGGAAATCAAACCTCTGGCAGCGCGAAATAATCGTCTCCGGGAGCTTGTGCAGTTCAGTTGTCGCCAAGATGAAAATGACGTGCGCAGGAGGCTCTTCCAGAGTTTTCAGCAGAGCATTGAAAGCCGGCACAGAAAGCATGTGCGCTTCATCAATAATGAAGATTTTATATTTTGACTTAGTCGGTCTGAATTGCGCATTGTCAATTATATTTTCGCGGACATTGTCAACTCCGGTATGCGAGGCCGCGTCAATCTCAATTACATCAATAGACCGGCTTCCACTAATCTCTTGACACGAAATACACGAATTACAGGGTTCAGAGTCGTCTTTTTTGCGGTTGGCGCAGTTTACTGACTTGGCCAGGATTCTGGCCGTGGTTGTTTTGCCGATTCCCCGCGGACCGGAAAATAAGTAGGCATGAGCTACTTTTCCAGTTTTGATTTGGTTGGTGAGAGTTTTGACAATATGTTCCTGTCCGATAACATCAGCAAAAGTCTGCGGGCGGTACTTGTGGTATAAAGCCATAACTAAAATTTCTAATGCCTAATTTAGACATTCATTATTATATATTAAACCTTCGCAATGGTAAACACCGGAAAAGAGGATATTCACACCCTCCTGTTGCAAGCCTTCCCATAGTATTAAATATGTGATATAATGTAAAGGCACTAATTTAATGCTTAATTTTAAGCGCAAACTTATGCCAAGAAAACTAAATCCAGCTTTGCTGAAGCCGATGAAGCTTACAGCCGAGCTAGAAGCAGTCGTCGGCAAGGGCCCAATGCCGCGTTCCCAGGTCGTAAAAAAGCTCTGGGAATATATTAAGAAGAATAATCTTCAGAACCCGGCCAACAAGAGGAACATATTTGCGGATGCGAATCTGATGCCGATTTTCGGCAAGAAGGAAGTAAATATGTTTGAGATGACAAAACTGGTTTCAAAGCATCTTAGCTAAGGAAATAAAAATCCCGACGTAAAGTCGGGATTTTTTGTTTTTAAAATTTAAGG
Source organism: uncultured Gammaproteobacteria bacterium (assembly GCA_964531615.1). GTDB lineage: Bacteria > Patescibacteriota > Patescibacteriia > Magasanikbacterales > UBA922 > CAZHEJ01. The sequence continues at coordinate 23,008 of CAZHEJ010000008.1, forward strand.
CTTAGAAATTATGTTTTCTACAGCCGACCAGTCGCTTTCTCCGCTTTTTGGCACCAGAATCACCGCTTCGTCGCCGGGTTTGCCTTTAAAAAATGTGACAGACGCAGTGAGCAGTTTATAGGTTCTGCCGTCTGCCAGCACGCTGTACTGGCCGTTGTCTGACACCAGTTCTCCAACCAGGCGCTTTCTTTCAATCGGGCCTATCTGCTTAAAAATGAATGAGCCGTTGTTGGTGATAGTCAATTTCATCAAATCGCCTTCCACCAGCTTGGATTTGCTGGCATAATTCGGAGGCACTGGATATTCATTGCCGTCAGAGCCGACCATTTTTTCGCCGTTGAATACGCCTTCCACAATTCTTTCTCCGCTTTCCAGAGTGTCAATATCGGGTTGCAGAGCCTTGGCTGTTGAAACATGGTATTTTTGCAAAGCTCTCAATACCGTGTCTAACTGGTCTTTTATCTGGTAAATGGTATTTTTTAGTTCAATTAGATTTATATCAGAATTTTGGCTGGTATTTAAAATTTCGTTTACTGAATTCATATTTATTTTGGTTTTTAAAATAAAAAGACTTTTGTTTTAGTCTTCTTATTTTATCAGATAAGTTTTTGCTTGTCAGGTCGGGCTGGGGAAAGACAGTGGATTATCTGTTGGTTTCTATTTCAAGCTGGTAAACACAAAATTCGTTGCCGCGTAAGAGGCCAGGACAATAATAATGCCGACTACGGCCGCCAAAATCGTTTCCAGAGCTTTTTTAGTGGTTTCCTCGCTGCCTTTGGCAGTCATCCAGAGAAAACCGCCGTAAATCATCAATGTGAAAAATATTACTCCCAGCAGGGATAAAACAGCGGCAATTACATTGCCGATTGAAACTGTGAGCTTTTGCTGTGAAAGCTCAGCTGCGCCAGCCGCTGTTTTCAAGCCAAAAGTTGTATCATCTATTTCTACTGCAAGAACCGGAGAGAATACAAAAAAGCAAATGGCGAAAATTATAAATGCGAAGAGAATTTTTTTGGACATATTATTATCTGTCATTCCCGCGAAGGCGGGAATCTAATAGTTAATATTATTATTATAATTTCTAGATTCCTGCTTTCGCAGGAATGACAAGCGGGGGAGGGTTACAACGACGCTTCTATAGTATCAGTGGAGCTTTCTGATTCAGAATCTCCCAGCTTGGTGCGCTCCAGAATTTCCGTTTCCACAATGTGGCGGTCGCGCCCGTATTTAAGGCGCGACAGCTCTTTGATAGCCTGCGCTAATTCTTTATTGCCTTGATAGGGCGGTAAAGATTTCATTAAAAACGGCTTGGAAGCAGTGTTATCAATCAACAGCTTTGTGTACCATGAAAACATTGGCGCGTTCAGCAAGTCGTAGGAGCCGAAAGTGGGGGCGAATTCCTTGGCCAGAATTTCAGCGTCTTCAGGCCCGATTCTGGCAGAACATATTGTGCCGGCATTGCCAAGGACCGCATCGCGGATCGGCGCGTGGCCTTTTTCATCAGCCAGCTGGCCCATGTATTGGTGGGCAATAATCAAATCCAGCTTGTATTTGCGCGCCTCGGACAAAATTGTGGCAATAGAATCAGTGACAAAATTCTGGAACTCGTCAATATACAGATAAAAATCCGTTCTCTGCTCTTCAGGCAAATCAGCCCGCCCCAGAGCCGCCATTTGCAGTTTAGCCACTATAATCAAGCCGAGCAGTTTGGCATTGACTTCGCCGGTCCGGCCCTTGGCCAGATTGACTAGCAGGATTTTTTGCTTGTCCATAATCTCGCGGAAGCTGAAGCCGGATTTCTGCTGTCCCATAATATTGCGCATCATTTCATTTTCCACAAAGCGCCCGACTTTTGAAATCAAATAGCCGAGCATTTCTGATTTGTGGAAGTCGGATGTTTTAGCCATTTCTTTTTCCCAGAATGCCCTGACCACAGGGTCTTTTACTTTTTTCAGATATTTTTTCACGTACTCGTCGTCAGTAAACATGCGCGGAATGTCAATCACAGTGCCCGGGTCGTCAATGTCTGCCATCAAAGTGAGCATCACATTCCTCATATTGTGCTCAAACATGGGGCCTATCATTTCAGGCGGAAAGAGCTTGTAGAAAATGGAAATCATTTCCTGCACGGCAAAGTCCTTCTGGTCTTCAGTCGCCGCTTCCAGCATGTTCAGGCCGATGGGACGGTTCATGTCAGACGGGTCAAACACAACCACGTCATCAGCGCGCTCTTTGGGAATATGCTGCAAAATATATTCAATCAAATCGCCGTGCGGGTCAACCACGCAGACGCCTTTGTTATTTTGTATGTCCTGGATGGCCATGCCGGAAATGAAGACGGATTTTCCTCCTCCGGATTTGCCGATAATATAAATATGCCTGCGCCGGTCGTCTTCTTTTATAAAAACATTCTTTTTTATGCCGCGATAATCAACATAGCCGAGCAAAAGGCCTGAATCAGGCAGGTTGGCTGGCGGCGGAGCGGTTCTGCCCGTCAGCCATTTGATATTCGGGGCTTCTGTTGAATGCAGGGGCAGATGCCAGAAGCCAGCCATTTCTTCAGTATTAAATAAAAGTTTTTTATTTTCATTAAAAGACCGGTAAATAAAATTGCGGATTAATTGCGTTTGATTGCGGGGCACAGCGGCATAGAATTCATTGCCATAGCGGTAGAGATTGTATTGGGCAAAAGCATTTACCAGATTGTCAAGATTCAGGCGCGCCATTTCCTGATTGTCAGAAACGCTCAACAGCCGGATAGTCGCATCCAGACCGCCTTTGGACAGTTTTTCTTCAATGCCTTTAAGCATTTCTTCTTCCATTGAGGTGAGCTGGTAATGCTCCTGCATTGGCTTTTGCTCTGGCTTTTTGACAGTTTCCCCGAGGCTTTTCCAAGTTTTTGCCCAAGCTCTCATAAACGCGCTGCGATGCGCAACTGTTTCAAATTTTTCGCCTTTTTTAACATCCCGCACTATGCGCACGCCTTTCCGGCGCCAGCGCCGGTGCGCGGACCGAATCACATATTGTATGGCCATGGCGCTGTTTCCCTCGCGGACTTTTGCCAGCACATTGAGCAGGGAGGAAAGCGGGTCAGAATCCATTTTTTTATAGGTTTTAAAAGGAAAGACATGCTTTTGCTTGTCATCCAGATAGGCGCCGATAACAGCGCTTTTTTCAGTAAAAATATTGTAATCAGTCATCTCATCAATCTGGGCATACGGGTATTGCGCGTGTATCTGCTGTTCAATGAAGTTCTGCATTTTGCGCGGAATGGCAATATAAAAAGAAATCAGGTTGTTATGCGAAACTATTTCAAACGCAAAATGATCATTCCTGCCTTTAAGCCAATTTATCAGCCCCCGCTTGGCGCGCAGGCCGGCAAGCGCTGAAAAAAACGTTTCAGTAATGCCGATTTCTTCTTTAACCTGCTCCAAGCGGTCTTCCTGCCCGGCCTGTCCGCCCTGCCCTTCGGATTTTCTTTCTTTCGGCACCATGACCTGCAGAACTATGCGGTGAAAGGCTTTGGATTCGCGCAATTGCGAACGGAGCAGTCCGCGCAGAGAAAATAAAATACCGATGATTACAGCAGCGGTTATCAATCCCATAAATACGGCAAACAACAGCGGGTCTGCCAGAATTTGCGCGAATAATGACGAGCCTGCGAACATAGTTGTTTTATTTATTCTGCTCTTTCAAGGTAATAATTTTGTCGGTTTTAATTTTAGCTTCCTGCTCCAAAAAGAATCTATTAACCCCAGGCAGCATTTTCAGCCACTCTAAAATCAAGCGGAAGATTTTTTTGATTTTGACATGCGTCGCTTTGAGCAGTTTTCTGATTTCCCAGGCAGTTTCTTCGCCTTTGATTTTAAATTTCTGTTTTTGAATCGGAGTTAATTCGCGGAAAGCGTCAACCAAGTCTTCTTCCATTATTTTTTCAATCTGGACAGTCGCTTCATCTTTGACCTGCGGAATTTTTGACGGTTTTTTCTTCTGGCTTTTCAGTTTGTTCCTCAGACCCTCTATTGCCTCGCCTAAAAAGTTTTCGTCTTTTATTTCTGTTTTTTCCTGCTTTTCTGCAAATTCAAATTCCGCTTCCGGCGAGGGCAGTTTAGTTTCCGGCGCTTTCGGCGCTTCAGTTATCGGTTTTATTTCTGGGATTAGGGGTTTGATATTTGCATTTGTTTAGGATTTAGAGTTTAGGGTTTGATATTATTATACCACAAAACCGCGAAAACCGCGAAATGAATGCAATTCCTCGGCTTTTAAAAGGAAACTGGCAGATGGGTGCATCTGCCAGCGGTGGAGTGGGAGTTAAAGAGGTTGAGGGGAAAATTTTTCAAATACAATTTTTTCTGCTATAGCCTCCAGCTGTTTGATAGTGGTCCTTGTTATAATTTCACATCCCTTATACACAATGAGCGTGATAATTCCATTATCTACCTTTTCTACCATGGCCCCTGTATCTTTATCCACAGTGAAATTCTCTCCTTTTTCATCGGAAAATGTATGTGGTTCTGTAAAGCTGATTAAATCTCCCTCTTTTATATCCCCTTCGGTTATTTTTGTAAGTTTCATTTGTCCCTCCAAAATAAAGGTTAAAAGAGCCCTTCTAATTTGTTGTTATGATAACAAACTTGAGTTAATGTGGGAAGTGGCCCTTTGTTTAGGCTGTGGATTGTTGGAAAATGGGTGCGGTGTGGTATAATTATGGAAATTTTTATTTAAGGAGGAGAAAACATGAGCACGAGAAAAGTTTTCTGTAGCATAGTGGAACAAACCGCTGAATATAATGTGCATACTGTGAATGGGGACAGAGCAGTAGAAGAGTGGCGTTGTGTTGAGGCAAATTGTTCTAAAAAGGAGGGTTGTAGTGAAGCAAGGATATATTACAAGGCAGAAGGCAGGATTAAAAGAAAACTGCCGTTTCCGACTAACCGTTCTTTTGTGGGTGAGGCCCCGCCCCCCGTAGATTTGTTTATTAAGCTTGATAGTGAAGAGAATGGAAGGGAAGATCCTTGCGATTTTTAGTCGTTGAGCGTTGATGGAAACATCAACGCTCTACTTTATTTGCTTGACTATTTAAGAGAAAAGAGTACTATAATATCGCCAAAACAAAAGTTTTGGATTAGCTACAAGTTAGCTAAAGAAATATTTAACTTTTTATAGGAGGATAAGATGAATTTAGAACAATTTAAAGAAATGGTGAGGGATCAAAAAGTCCCGGATGAGATGATAACGACTACTTTATCGGAACTCTTAGCAGATGTGCATAGAAATGCTGACGTAAATTCAGAAGAGATAGTTTTCCTTCAAATCGGCAGACTTTTCAGAATACTTGAAGATAGAAAACAGCTGTATATGTTTCTTGCAGGACTGTTTAAAAAAGCTGCTGTGGTAATTGAGAATATAGAAAGGGAGAATTTACTTCACGCGTTGGAAGAGGCAGCAGGGGATAAGGATAAGCCGGATGCGCAAGTGGCGGATATATTTGATGAGGCATTTGAAAGCATGAAAGATGTTGATGGCAGGCGGAAAGTTTTTGATATTCTTCA
>CAZHEJ010000009.1:0-1882 GCA_964531615.1 uncultured Gammaproteobacteria bacterium
AAAGTCGGTTATCTGCACGGCAAAATGAAGTCAAAAGAGAAAGAAGAGATAATGAAGAAATTTTCCGCCCAAGGCGGATCCGCCTCTGGCGGAAGAAACAATGAAATAGATATTTTGGTCTCAACGTCAGTTGTTGAAGTCGGCGTGGATATTCCCAATGCCAGCGTGATGTTCATTGAAGGCGCGGAAAGGTTTGGGCTGGCGCAATTGCACCAGTTCAGGGGCAGGGTCGGCCGGGCAGAGCATCAGTCGTATTGTTTGTTGTTTGCCGAAACTGACAGCTCAAAAGCTTTGGTGCGATTAAAATTTTTTGTGGAAAACACTGACGGTTTTAAAGTGGCAGAATATGATTTGCAAGCGCGGGGGCCCGGGGAAGTCGATGGCACAGTGCAGTCCGGACTGGTTGATAATCTCCGCCTTGCTACTCTGCATGATATAGAATTGATAAAGCTGGCGCGGACTTTCTCCCGAGGAGCTGATTTTGAAAAATATCCGGTTTTTAAAGAAAAAGTGGGGGAGTGGGAAAAAGGGACGCATTTGGAATAATTTGACATTTATAGGGCATTATGGTATCCTATTTTTATTGTTTTTTAGGTTTTTCAATGCCTAAATTGGAGAAATGGAGTATCCAAGGAGGGGATTGATCTTTTTACAATTTTTAGATGGAGGTTTTGCATGCCCAAAGAAAAGAAATTTGTGAAAGTTGTTATTAATGGTTATAGTAGGTACGCTGACATTGTCAATGTCAAGTGTCCGAAAGATGGTGAAGGAGAGAAGCGAATCTCTTGTTACGCTTCTCCCGTCCAAAAAGGGAAACCGGTTTGTACCATACCTGTTTCTCGATTGAGACAAGCGACAATTTTTTGATTTTTTTCAACTTTCAAAGGAGGAAAACGACGATGTTGTGGAAAGAATTACCTGTGACGATTGTGGTGAACGGGGCAAAGGTGAGCCATGTGGCTTATCTACATGGAATCAAATTGATGATGAAAGGAACTGAAAGGACATTTGAGGAATTTATCCATCAGATGGATGATGGACAACGAGCACTTGTATGCTTTGTGGCCCGGGGTAATAAGCCTCGGACAAGGGCAGGCAAAGAAATGATTTCCCGTTACTTCCCGAACGGAAGTAACGGGAATGGGGGAATAACACCCAAAAGGGTGTTAACATAAGCCGCCTTAGGAGGGGGCGGTAAGACATAACAATTAAAAAAAGCGCGAGCCACGAGAGGGCCAAAGGCCCACTACGGGCGACCGCCAAAAAAATTTGGGCCGTATAATCGGCCCAGTCCCGAGTTTACCTCGGGACAACAAGAAGAAAGAAAAGCCCTTGACACTTGAATGTGCAGGGCTTTTTCTATTTTTTCTCAATTACATAAGTTGTTGCTATGCGATCGGTTTGAAATTCAGAACTTGCAATTTTAACCATTCCATTTTTTCTTCCGGGGTCATTTACCGAAAAATATGTTCCATTTGCATCCGTGCCTGTTAAAACCATAAAATGTCCGCCAAAAGTTATCACGCTCCCGTCTTGTTTAAATCCAACGCAGGAGTGGCAGGAAAATATAATTGGTTTTTTGTCTCTTAGCAATTGAGTTACTTCCGAAAGATTGCCTGGTTTAAGCAAACGGCATGATAAATCCGTCCATTCAGTTGAGATTTTTTGGCATAATAATACGCCATTAGTTCCATTATTGCATTTGCGAGCGCCTATTTTTACAGAATAATTTGCAGTATCTACTGGTCCGACTTTGTGGCCATAATAATTAAGCACATCAGCCAAAGAAGTAATTCCGCATCCGCCTTTACAAATTGTTGTACAGCTTGACACATTTCCATAAGTTGAATTGCCCCATTTTTCGTCGCATTGTTTTAAATCA
>CAZHEJ010000009.1:1892-9347 GCA_964531615.1 uncultured Gammaproteobacteria bacterium
AATCAGGAATTCCATTTGCGCCGAATGTAGATACTCCGGCAAATGTTTCTCCAGTTGGGTTTACTATCTCATTTAGTGGTTCAAGATTTTTTCCTTCCGTATACGCCACTTTCAAATTTTTAAACTGCACCAGATTGGGGTTGATGGTGTAAAGCAGGGCATATGAGCCAGCGGCGATGATTAGGCCGGAAATTGCGCCAACAATATATTTTTTTGCTTTAGTTATTTTTTCAGAGCTTCCGCCAGAAGTAAGCCATGTGAATCCGCCGAACATGATTATCACCACTGATAAAATGCCGGCTGCTATCACAGCGTATTTATAAATGGCCGCCAGGTATTCTCCAAAATAGGGGATGTAGAGAAAAGTGGTTCCGCCTTCTTCCACAACTTTCGGCTCTTGCGAAAAATTCAAGCCCGGAATCTCAATTCTCGGGGCAGGCTTGATGTTTTTAACTTCGTCTAAAATTTTGCTGGTATTGTCTTCAGCCAGCGCCGGAATGGCAGAAAAACAAAAAAGTAATGTAGAAAAGCAGAGAGTAAGAAAAATTGTTTTTTTCATAAAAATTATAATTTCAGCAGAGCTTCCCAGCCCTCAAGAATCGCTGATGGTTCAATCTGCTTGTTGTTTATAAACATTGTGGGCACGGACTGGATATTCAAGGCCATTCCAAGCTGTTCATTTTTCTGCAGATAATTTTTTGCGGTTCCCGAAGCCAGGCACTGCGCCAGCTTATCCGCGTCAATTTTCATCTGTCCGGCAATGGCTTTAAGCACTGACTCGGAAAGATTGTCGCTGTTGGTAAATGCCAGCAGGTAAAATTCAGAGAATTTTTCTTGCTTATTCATGCAAAACGCGTATTCATGTGCTAATTCTGTGGAATAAGGAAATGCCGTGACAGGCAGGCTTTTCCAGATAATTTTTATTTTATCAGGGTATTTTTGCATAAGCTCGTCCAAGACAGCTGCATGCTCCCTGCAGCTGGCGCAGCCGAAATCAGAGAACATAATAATAGTTGTCGGCGCTTTTTTATTGCCGATGACAGGATCATCTTGGTCAATTGGGATATTAAAAGACCATGTTGATTTTATTTTTTCATATTCTTTTTCAGAAGGATAGAGCGGGCGGTATTGGATTATTCTGATAAACAAAACAAACAGCCCGATGATAATTGCCGGGATGAAAATCGCCAGCAAATGCCTGTTTTTTATCATAATTTTATGTTAAAAATTCCAGATTGGTTTTTGTCGGTGAAATAAAGATTTTGCCCGTCGCCTGTTAGAAACATATTGTTAATCGTATGCTGTTCATTCATAGAAATTTCCAATTTGATTCCGCTTTCCAGGTCTATTTTATAAATCGTATCAGGAGTTGTGTCAGCCAGAGTCGGCGCAAAACCAGCGCCTGTTTCCAGCTTTTCCGGCACAGCGCAGTAGGCGAATCGTTCGTCAGCGAACGCGCATTTATCAGACCATGTGTCCAGATTGAGCATTCGGCGCCCGGTGCCGACAGTGTCTGGCTCGGCATTAACCACCCATAATTCCGGCTTATAGTTATTGCGCGCGCTGTAGATATTATACAACAGTTTTTTGCCTTGTGGCGACCATTTGGTTTCCAGCCCCTGCCCCTCCACAATCATTGATTTGTAGTTTTCATGGTTGAGTCCGACCAGCAGAACTTCCTGCCTGTCGCCTCCCAGAGGTTCGCCAGTGCGCGACAGGGCCACCACCTGTTTGTTTGGCGACCAATCAACAATAACTTTATCCGCGTTTTCTCCCATTGGCTCCACCAGCTTGATATTTTTGCCTTGCGGGTCTGCAGTTACCAGCCAGCGGTTTTCTTCGGCCAGGCCCAGGCTTTTGGAGGCGATTTTATCTCCCTGCGCGGAAAAGGAAAATTCTTCCCAGTGTTTTGGCAAAGTGGCTTTTTCGCCAGTGTCAAAATTGTAATAAATATTAGAGCCGTCAGGATATTCCAAAATTGACTCATTCTTTGCCGGCGACCATGTGACTTTCTGCACATTGTAGAATATCTCACTGCTTAAGGCCTGCACTTTGCCGTCAGGGCCGAGCCGGTAGAATTTCCCGTCAGCTTGATTATAGAATTTCATTCCTGCGCTATCAGCAGTAGCTCCGCTCACAGGCGCGTCCAATGGCTTTTCAATAGGATTTAATCCTTCCAGCCCAGCAATTCCAGTCGGTGTTACTTGCCCTGCAGTAGGCAGTCCGGTCGGCGCTGTTATTCCTCCAGTCGGCACCTGCCCTTCGCCAGCAGCAGGAAGCTGCCCAGCAGGCGCGGTTACTTGGCCTGCTGGCGGTGTGACAATCGCTGGTTTTTCTTTGGCGAAAAATACCCTGTACAGCAGGTAGCCGATGCCAATACAGATGATGATAAAAATTATGATGATAATAATGCGTTTTTTGTCCATAGGATTTAATTAAAAAATGAAATTAATCAAGGATCGGTTGATGAGATTGCGCCTGTGGGTTTCTAAAGTAGCCATTCGCACTTGGATATTTTGTTTTTTTTGTTCCAATGCCTGCGCATCTTTTTCCAAGGGTTCCATTTGTATTTTCAATTTTTTTAACGGCTCATCTAACTTTTTTCTAATTCGTCCCAATGAAACAGCCACTCCCCATAAAAATTCTGCTGCTGGTATAACGATTAAAAGAATAATTGTAATGGCGCAGATGCCGGCTAATAGGTAAAGAATTATTTCTCCCAATCTAATTAAACGTTGTGAATTTTTTAACAAAGCATACTTTCTTTTCAAAGGCGAGAGTTTCTCATTGATTTTTTTGATGTCATTGCCGATTTTTTTTAATTGTTTTGTCAAATCTTTCAGCTGATTATCAATGTCGTCTATTGATTTTTTGTTGCGGAGATAATTAACGCCCTGTGTTAAGCCGCCGCGTTCTTTTTGAGGCTGTTCTTCCGGACTACTTTGCTCTGGCTGTTGATTTTTTTGCGGTTGTTCGTTCCCAGCTTCTTTTTGTTCTGCAGGCTGTCCTGCTATTTGTTCTTCTTCTATTGGTTTGCTGCCTTCTGGAGTTTGTTCTTTTTGACCGTCTGGCGCGCTTGGCTGTTCCCCGCCCGAGGCGGGTCCCTGCCCGTCCGGCAGGCGGGCGCCTTTGGCGGATTCTCCTTCCACCCCTTCAATATCCATATTTTCTGGTTTTTTTTCATCCGGCGCTTGTTCTGCCGGCTGTTCAGGCGCTTCTTCGCCCGCTTGTTCTGGCTCTGCTGTTTCTTCCTCTGGTTCTTCTTCCTCTTCTTTCTCTTTACCTTGTTTTTCACCCTGTTCTTCTATATGGTTTGTTTTATCTTTCTTTTTTGTTTTTTTATCACCACGCTTTTTTTCTTTACCTAAATCTGTTTCTTGCGTTTGTACTTCTTCACCTGCCTCTAGTTCAGGCTCTTCGCCTGCTTCTTTGCCGAATTTTTCCAGAGTGCGCATTAGGTCAGTTTCTGTTTCGCCTTCTTCTGTAAGTTCATCAACAGCTTTATCCGCTTCTTCTGCCATTTCATCCCCAAGCTGTTTCACTATGTTTTTCATGCCATCTTTTATTTTTTTAGCGACATCTTCCTCAATAATTGGCAATAATTTATCCACAGCTTCTTCCATGGACCCAGCTATAATATTTGTATCTTCTTGAGGCATGGTTTTAAGATGAATTTTTTCTTATGGCTTTTAATAGGCGCCGGCAGTCATGAAAATACGCCCGCGTTTCTTTTTTTGCGATATTTTCATCAGCAAATCCGTATTTGTTTTTGAATTCCTGAAGTTTAATCAGCGCTTGCTCCGCCCTAAGCTCAAAAATAGCTTTCAGCAGTCTTTCAATTCCAGCCGCAGGCTGGTCCGCCTCTGGCGGATATATCTTCTTCAATTCATTCTTAAAATGTTTAACTTCTTCTTTTATCTGTTCTTTTCTTGCTTCCAGAGGCACGGTTTGGCGCGTTGTTTTTTGCTGGGCTTTTTTCATGGCTACTGCCCAGTGTTGTTCAATAGACATAATTATATCAATTCATAATTTTTCGCTTTTTTAGCCAACGTGTAATTTTGCTTGTTTTTTTCTTTTTTAATCGCATCAATCAAGAGGTCCTGGATAATGTTCTGCATTACTTTTTCCACTGCCCGCGCGCCTTCGTCTTCGCTGTATGATTCGTCAGCCATGCTTTGCAAGGCCTGCTCGCTGGCTTGAATCTGCATTTTTCTGCTGTTTTTCAGCTCCTGATTGAGATTATCAATCCGCAGGCTGATTATTTTTTTAATGTCTTCTTTTTTAAGAGGGGAAAAAAGCACTACATTGTCCAGTCGAGAAACTAATGCCACGGTAAGCTCTTCTTTGATTTTCGCCATAACGCTCTTGTCGCGGTCTTTGCTGTTTTTTTCGCTCTTTCCAAATCCAATGCCCGATGATTTAAACAGTTCAGCGCCGAGATTAGTGGTCAGTATGATAACCGCCTGATGGAAGAATATTTTTTTTCCAGCGCTGTCAGTAAGCTCGCCCTCGTCAAGAATCTGCAGGAGCAGTTTGGCTACGTCTTTGTGCGCCTTGTCAATTTCATCAAACAGAATTACGCAGTACGGGCGCCTGCGGATTTCATCAGTAAAATAATTTCGTTCTTTATGACCAATGTATCCGGCAGGGGAGCCGAGCAGTTTAGATGTGCTGTGCCCTTCGGAAAATTCGCTCATATCCAGCTTAATCAGCGATTTTTCGTCATGATACAGTTCTTTGGCCAACACTTTGGCAAGTTCAGTTTTACCGACTCCGGCTGGTCCGGCGAACAGCAATGACGCATACGGCTTGCGCCCTTTGCTGATTTTTAATTCTGACTGCCGCAGTGTTTTGACTGTTTTTTCTATTGCCTCATCCTGCCCGACAATGTGCTTTTTCAGCCGTTCGGCCAGCGAAGTTAGTTGTTCCCATGCGCTGGCCAGCAATATTTCAGCAGGGATGTTTAAACGTCTGTTCAAAACGTTGGCAATATCTTTTTTATCCACTTTTTTGGCCGGAGCTTTTTTTGATACCAGCAGCTGTTTTTCTATACTGGATATTTTTTTTATTGTTTCAGAAATAGATTTTTTCAGCTGGAGCGCTTTTTCAAATTCTTCCCTGCTGATGGCCTGCTCTTTTTCCTGTTCAAATTGTTCCACTTCGTTGATTAGTTCCTGCCTTTTTTCACGCAAAGGGTCAATTTTTTGCCGGGCGCGCACTGCGGCGCAGGCTTCATCAATCAAATCAATGGATTTGTCAGGCTGGAAATTGTCGTGTATGTAGCGGTCTGACAGTTCCACTGCCGAGTCAATGGCCTCATCCGTTATTTTGACATTATGAAAGTTTTCATAATATTTTTTTATGCCCTGCAAAATCTGTTCAGTCTCTTTTTTGTCCGGCTCGTCAATCTGAATAGATTGAAACCTTCTTTCCAATGCCGGGTCTGATGAGATGTGCTTTTTGTACTCATCAAAAGTCGTCGCTCCTATGCACCGCAGCAGTCCGCGCGCCAGAGCCGGCTTCAGAATATTTGCCGCGTCCATTGCGCCCTGGCTGGAGCCTGCGCCGATAATATTGTGCAGTTCGTCAATAAATAAAATCGTGTCCGGAGATTTGCTGATTTCATCAATCACCTGCTTGAGCCGGGCTTCAAATTCACCGCGATAAATCGTCCCGGCTATCAAAAGCGTCATATCCAAGGACATTATTTTTTTGCCTTTGAGAATATCAGGCACTTCGCCCTCGCTGATTTTTTTCGCCAGCCCTTCCACAATAGCGGTTTTTCCCACGCCGGCTTCGCCCACCAGCACAGGATTGTTTTTCGTGCGGCGGCAGAGGATATTGATAAGGCGCTCAATTTCTTTTTTCCGGCCGATTACAGGATCAATGTTTTTTTGGATTTTTTTGTCCGTAAGATTTGAGGTGAAAAGCTCCAGAGCGCTCACAGAGAATTTTTTCATTTTCGGCATTTGCGCCGGCATTGCGAGGGGCAAATGCGGGTTTTCAGAGCTTAAAGTTTCTTCAATTTGCGACATCATATTGGAAACATCCTCCATTTTCGGGAAATTAGTCGTGCTTTGCAGTATATTTTCCACATGGTCTTCTATTTCTTTTTTGGATATTTTGAAATAATTCAATATCTTTTCTATTTCCGCGTCAGCAGTCTGTAGCAAACCCAAAAGCAAGTGCTCGGTTCCAATATGCGAGTGCGCGCGCTCATAAGCCAATAGTATGGCTTTTTCCATTGCTTTTTTAGACAGGGGATTTAATTCAGACAAAACCGCATTGATTGTTTTTCCGATTGGCGCAATGCTTTTTGGCTGGGAGTCTAAAAGACGATATAGATATTGGCTGTCAAGGGGAAATTTTTTCAAGATTTCCGCGGCTACAGAGCCGTTTTCTTCAATAAGCATGGTAAAAAGATGGAGCGGAGCCACTTGCGGGTGCATCAAAGTATTAGCCAGAGCCATGGCTTTGGCCACCACATTTTTTAGGTGCGTAGAAAAACGCTCCAGAAGCTGTTCAGGGTTCATATTTATTGCTTTTGTGATGAGGATATTATATACTAATTCCATTGTTTTAGCAAAGCAAATATTATGTTTCCGGATAACATATTCAAGGCCTATGATATAAGGGGCCTTTACCTGAAAGAATTAAACGAGGAATTGGCTTATAAAATAGCCCGCGCTTTTGCTGTTTTGCGCCAGCGCGAGCTTGGCAAAGGCAGATTAAAAATCGTCGTTGGCCATGACATGCGCCTTTCTTCGCCGGCATTATTTGCTGAAATCAAGCGCGGTTTGAAAGAGCAGGGCGCTGATGTTATTGATATAGGTCTTGCTTCCACTCCAACTTTTTATTTCGCCGTCTCATATTACAATTACAGCGGGGGAATGCTTGTTTCCGCTTCGCATAATCCACCAGAATACAATGGAATTAAATTGACGCGGGAGAAAGCAATGTCAATCGGGCGGGGGATGGGGATGGAAGAACTGAAAGAATTGGTAAAACAGGATAATTTCCCTGTCGCAGAGAAAAAAGGAACCATAGTTTCCAAAAGCGGAGTTTTAAAAGACCAAGTCGGGTTTGAATTAAAATACGCCGAAATTTCCAAAATCAGGCCAATGAAAATCGTTTTGGACACGGCGAATTCAATGGGCATTGTTTACTTGGAACAGATGTTCAAATCCCTGCCGCAGATTGAATTGGTAAAAATGAATGCAGAACTGGATGGCAGTTTTCCAGCACATCAGCCGGATCCTTTGCAGGAGGAGCTTATTGCTGATTTAAAAAATAAAGTTGTTGAAGAAAAAGCGGATTTGGGCATTGCCACAGACGGAGACGGCGACAGGATTTTTTTTATTGACAATGATGGCCGGCGCATAAAGCCGGAAATAATGCGTGGCATTCTGGCGCAGATATTTTTGCGCGACAATCCGGGAGCTGTAATCTGCTATG
>CAZHEJ010000009.1:9357-27285 GCA_964531615.1 uncultured Gammaproteobacteria bacterium
CGGAAAGCCGTCAATGACTAAAGTCGGTCATTCTTTAATCAAAAAACAGATGATTGAGACAGGCGCAGTGTTCGGCGGGGAGTCATCAGGCCATTTTTTTGTTAAATTTCCGCACGGGGTCTATGAAGCGCCCATGATTGCTGTATTGCGTTTTTTACAGATTTTGTCAGAAAGCGGGCTTTCTGCGTCAGAATATATCAAGCCATTGGACAGATATTTCCATTCCGGCGAAATCAATTTTAAAGTCAAAGACAAATCGGTTGTTCTTCAAAAATTAAAAGAAAAATATTCTGACGCGGAAATAAATGATTTGGACGGCCTGACTTTTACTTATCCTGAATTCTGGTTCAATGTCCGCGCCAGCAACACCGAACCGCTGTTGCGCTTGAATTTGGAGGCGAGGAGCAGAGAGGTGATGGAGGAGAGAGTGAGCGAGATTAAAAAAATAATTGAAGATTAAATATTATTTCTGTCGCGTTCCCATATTGCGGGATTATAAATTACATACCAACAAATTTTTTGGAATGATTTTTCATCGCGGATAACGTGGTCATAAAATGATCGTTGCCATTGAAATTGCGGGAAACCGCAATTATGAATCAATTTTGATGTTGTTGTTTTAAACGCACTGATGATGTTTGATAATGATAATATTTTTGGTTTATTTGTTATGGGTTTGTCTGGTAGGGACAGGTCTAGACCTGTCCCTACATGATCACAATCGCGGTTTTTATTAATAAATTCTGAATTTATTTCAATTATTCCATGCACATGGTTTGGCATAACAATGAATCCGTGCGATTGAATGTATGGATATTGTGTTTGCATCCATTCCCACTGCCTCCAAACAATTGCCCCTAATCGATCGATGCACATAATTTGATTATAAACACCGCCAAAATATTTTATTCGGTTTTGCGTGCAAATGGTAATAAAATAACATGCATTATCTGAATAATCGAAACCAAACCAGCGGTTGGGTTTGCGTTCATGCAATGTGCATTTCATATTTTAAAAAATCCCGATTTTGTCGGGGATTTAATGCATTAGCAGGTGTTGGTTTTTGGGTTGCAGTTTCTCCCGGCCCCATTACGCCAATAATTGTTTTGCGCATAGGTTTATTTCAATAAATTTAAGGTATTTCCCAAAAACAGACAAACCAAATACCTTCGTAAGTAGTTGCCAACCTGCAGAATGGTAGCCAGGCGACATTGATTACGGGATTTTCTGTTTTTCTCTCAACATTATGTTGCCTTTGAAAATTGCGGTATGTTTTGACAATCGTTTTTGCATCTTCATTGCTAAGCCAAGGCGCCCAGCCAATAATGGACAAAAATAAAATGATTATGATTATGATAAGTAAATTTTTCTTTGGCATATTTTTATTTATGTCATCCCCCTCAACTTCTTAATTCTATCTTCCACCGGCGGATGCGTTGAAAAAAGCGAGGTAAAACTTTTTGCTTTGAATGGGTTGGCGATGAATAAATGCGCTGTGGCGGCAGAGGCGGTTGCGAGGGGCGTTTTTGATTGGGAAATTTTTTCCAGCGCCTTGGCAAGGCCTTCGGGATAACGAGTCAAAAGCGCGCTAGAAGCGTCAGCAAGATATTCGCGTTTTCTTGAAATGGCGAGTTTTATAAGTTCGGCAATCAATGGCGAAAGAATCAGCAGAGCGACCCCAACAATCATAATAATCGCACCTAATTGTCCTCCGCCTCGGCCATTGGAATCATGTTTGCCGTGAAAGCCCAAAAATCTGGCGCGGAAAAACAAGTTGGAAAGAAGCGCTATTGCGCCGACGAGCACTACAACAATTGTCATCAAGCGGATGTCAAAATTTTTAATATGCGAAAGCTCATGCGCGATTACGGCTTCCAATTCCTCGTTTTCCAATGCGCTTATAATCCCGGTCGTAAGCGCGATTGAAGCATGTTGCGGGTCCCTGCCCGTGGCAAAAGCATTTAAAGCAGGGGAGTCAATAATATATACTTTTGGCGCAGGAGTTCCGGCTGTGATTGCCAAATTTTCCACCAGCCGAAAAACATAAGGATTGTCTTGTTTTTTTATTTCCTTGGCGCCGGTTGACATAAGAGCGATTTTGTCGCCTTGGTAATAGCTGATTAATGTCATTAAAACAGAAAGAACAACAGCAAAAATAGTTATATCATAGCCATAGCCCATATATACGCCAATAAACCAGCCGAGTGCGATTATAAAAACAAAAAAAATTGCTATTAACAGCGTGGTTTTTCTTTTATTGCTGTCTATTTGACTGTACATAATTACAATTTCACCTCAACATTTTTTCTTTCTTTCTCATCTTCCACCTGAAAAAATTCATATTTTTTGAATTTTAGAGAAGAGGCGATTAAATTGTTGGGGAAAGTTTCCATTTTAGTATTGAAGTCGCGCACCATGCCATTGTAAAAGCGCCGGGCGGCCTGGATTTTATTTTCCGTGTCAGAAAGCTCGTCCATCAATTGCGCCACATTCTGGTTGGCTTTCAGGTCAGGATAGGCCTCAACCGCGATTTGCAGTTTGCCCAAGACGCCCCCAAGCTGGTTTTCCAGTTTGCCGAGTCCGGCCATATCTCCTTTTTCCTGCGCAGAGACCGCGGCCGAGCGCAGTTCTGTAACTTTTTGCAGAAGTTCGCGCTCGTGCGCCATGTAGCCCTTGACGCTGTTGATAAGATTGGGAATTAAATCATGCCGGCGTTTGAGTTGAACATCAATATCGCTCCAGCCCTCTTTAGTTCGGTTGCGCAAGCGGATAAGGCCGTTGTAGAGGGCGATTACCCAGAGGATGATGATAGCGATAACTGCCAAGACAATGTAGAGTATTGTCATATGAAATAAAAATTAAGAATTATGAAGTATTGGCTTTTTTACTTGTTTATTGTATACTAATATAAGTTATTGGTCAATCATAGCAGAATTTATGATAACTATTTTAGTCTTTATTTTAATTTTGGCCTTGCTCGTTCTTTCTCACGAATTCGGGCATTTTATTATTGCGCGGTGGAGAGGAATGCGCGTTTTTGAGTTTGGGTTTGGCCTTCCGCCGAGATTATTTGGCGTATATAAAGATCCGCCAACAGGAAAATTTAAATGGGTATTTAACAAGAAAAAAAATGAAGAAGAATTCCCAGCGACAGTCTATTCTTTGAATTTGCTGCCAATAGGAGGATTTTGCAAAATAAAAGGCGAGGAAGGAAATAATGCGAGCGATACTGACAGTTTTATGTTTTGCAAGGCATGGGAAAGAGCACTTGTTTTAGTTGCCGGCGTGTCAATGAACGTGGTTTTAGCCGCTGTTTTGCTTTCAGTCGGCTTTATGGTCGGTTTGCCGGCAGATATGTCCGCAGACGTTGGCGCAAAGGCGATTATTGTTGAACAGTCAAAAGTAATGGTGCAATATGTTGATAAAAATTCGCCGGCAGAGCAGGCAGGAATAAAATACGGCGACAGGATAATTTCATTAAATAACGAAGAAATGAAAAATTCGGCGCAGATGATTGATTATGTAAAATTGCACAATCAAAATGCGATTGAAGTGAAAATTGAAAGAGGAGGAAAAGAGTCGTCTTTTAACATTATTCCGAATATAATAAAAGAAGGGGAAGCGAGCGCTCGGCTTGGAGTTGTTCTGGCTGATGCGGGAATAATACGCTATCCCTGGCACATTGCGCTTTACAAGGGCGTTGCGGCGGCTGGAATCGGCATTGTGAATATTGCAATTGCCTTTTGTTTGCTAATTAAAAATTTAATTGTTGGCAACGGGCTTATGTTTGATGTTTCAGGCCCAGTGGGAATTGCAATGATGGTTGGACAGAGCGCGCGCCTTGGCTTAAGCTATATAATCAATCTTACGGCAATGCTGTCGCTTACCTTGGCAGTAATCAATATTCTGCCGATTCCTGCTTTAGACGGCGGCCGCTTGCTGTTTATCGGTTTGGAAAAGATTTTCCGCAGGCAAATGCCAATGAAATATGAGCAATTAGCCCATACAATCGGTTTTGTCCTGCTTTTAGGCCTGATAGCAATAATCACATGGAGGGATGTAACAGGGTTGTTTTTATGAAAGAGCAATTTTTAAAAATCAGAAAAGAATTTTCCAAAGGTCTGGCAGAAGTCAGAGACGGTTTGCAATTGGAAGAATTTGAAAACAGGTTTTTTTCACGCAAGTCGGGCGAGCTGACAAAGATAATGCAGAATATCAAGGGCTTGTCGCTTGAAATGAAAAAAGAATTCGGCCTGCTTGCCAATGAATTGAAAAAAGAAATGGAGGAAATGCTGTCAGAGAAAAAACAGGAGTTAAGACGGGAGAAAATGTCCAGCATTGAAAAAGAGGAAATGATTGATGTTACTGCTCCGAAACTTCCTCAAAAAGAAAAAGGGCATTTGCATCCGCTTACAATTGTCCAGAGCGAATTGGAGGATTTATTCACTTCAATGGGTTTTATGATTTTGAATGGACCAGAACTGGAAAGCGAATATTATAATTTTGAGGCCCTGAATATCCCGGCTACGCATCCGGCGCGCGATACGCAGGATACTTTTTTCATCAAAAATCACCCAAACTGGGTTATGAGAACGCATACTTCGCCAGTGCAGGTGCGGGCTTTGCAAAAATACGGCGCGCCTTTGCGGGCGGTCGTGCCCGGCCGTTGTTTTCGCAATGAAGCGACAGACGCGGCCCATGAGCATACTTTTTACCAGCTTGAAGGTCTGATGGTTGATAAAGAAATATCAATAGCGCATCTAATCGCTGTGATGAAAGAATTATTAAAAGGAGTTTTGAAAAAAGAAGTGGAAATCCGCCTGCGTCCGGGATATTTTCCATTTGTTGAGCCGGGTTTTGAATTGGATATCAAATGTTTGGTCTGCGGCGGGGTCGGTTGCGGGGCTTGCAAGCATTCGGGCTGGGTGGAAACCTTGCCCTGCGGACCCGTACATCCTAAAGTTTTAGAATATGGCGGATTAAATTCCAAAGAGTGGACTGGCTTTGCTTTTGGATTAGGTCTGACCCGTCTCGTTATGCAAAAATACGGAATTGAAGATATCAGGTTGTTGATGGGAGGGGATTTGAGGTTTCTTAAACAATTCTAAAATATGAAAGTAAGTTATCAATGGCTCAAACAATACGTTGATTTGCCCGACTCTCTCACTCCAGAAGAGCTGGCTTTGAAATTGACCATGAGCACAGTGGAGGTGGAGAAAGTTGAAAAGCAGGGGGAGAATTTGGAAAATATTGTTGTTGGCAAAATTTTAAAAATAGAAAAACATCCGAATGCGGATAAACTGAAAGTTTGCACTGTTGACGATGGTTTAAAAAAACTGCAGATTGTCTGTGGCGGGGCAAATTTAAAAGAAGGAATGTTAGTGGCATTTGCAAAAGTCGGCGCCAAAGTCAGATGGCACGGCAAAGGGGAATTGGCGGAAGTGAAAGAAACAGAAATCCGTGGGGTAAAATCATTTGGCATGATTTGCGCTTCTACGGAGATTGGGCTGGGAGAAATGTTTCCACTTTCCGCCAGAGGCGGATCCGCCTTGGGCGGAAAAGATGAAAAAGAAATTTTGGATTTGTCTTTTACCAAAGCCAAGGCCGGAAGTCTGATAGCCGAGGTTCTTGGTTTGGACGATGTGATTTTTGAAATTGACAATAAATCAATGACCCACAGGCCGGATTTGTGGGGGCATTATGGTTTGGCGAGGGAAGTGGCGGCGTTGTACAACAAAAAATTGAATGATTATCCAGCAAGAAAGCAAAAAATAAAATCTGTAGGGATAGGTCCCGCCACTTCGGCGGGCAGGCTCGACCTGTCCGTACGTGTTGAGGATAAAAAATTATGTCCGCGGTATATGGCAGTGGCGATTGCTGGGGTTAAAATCGGCTCGTCGCCGGACTGGATGCAGAAACGGCTGTTTGCTGTCGGACTTCGGCCCATCAATAACATTGTTGATATTACCAATTATATTTTACTGGATTTGGGACAGCCGATGCACGCATTTGATAAATTAAAAGTAAAAAGTAAAAAGTCAAAAGAAGCCGAAATAATTGTCAGAAGGGCGAAAGATGGAGAAAAGTTCAAGACCCTTGATGGGCAGGAGTGTAAATTGACTGAAGAAATGCTGGTGATTGCTGATGAGGAAAAGACGGTTGCTCTGGCTGGCGTGATGGGCGGGGAAAATAGCGAGATAAATGATAATACCACGACCATTATTTACGAATCAGCCACTTTTGACGCAACTAATATACGGAAAACAGCTTTGAAGCTTGGCTTGCGAACCGAATCGTCAGCGCGGTTTGAAAAGTCGCTTGATCCGAATAATGCCGAGCTGGCATTAAGACGCGCGATTGAACTGACTTTGCAAATGTGCCCCAACGCCAGAATAGCAAGCAAAATCGCTGACGAGAAAAATTTTCACCTGAATCAGGGGCCGATTGAGTTATCGCGGGAATTTTTAAATAAAAAAATCGGCGCAATTATTGAAAAGAAAAAAGTCGCTGAAATTTTAGAAAAACTCGGATTTGGCGTTAAAGAAAAGAAAAATGATGTTTTCTTAATTACAGTGCCGTCTTGGCGCGCGACAAAAGACATTTCTATTCCAGAAGATTTGGTTGAGGAAGTGGCACGCATTTACGGCTATGGAAATATTGAGCCGAAACTGCCGGTTTTTCCGATTATACCGCCTGAAAAAAATGAATTGCGCTTGTTGGAAAGAAAAATTAAAAATCTTCTAGCACTGGAGTTTGGGTGCACTGAAGTGCAGAATTATTCTTTTGTCGCGCCTGAAGTTTTGAAAAAAATGGGCGAAGACTTAAGCAAGCACTTGGAATTAGCCAATCCATTGGCCAAGGACCGCCCTTTGCTGCGCCGGCATCTGATTCCTAATCTCTTGTTGAATTTAGAAATGAATTTGCACCGCTATGACAAAGTTAAAATTTTTGAAATTGGCAAGGTGTTTGATAAAGAAAATGCCGGCCAGAGAGTGTCGGAAAAAAGCGATGAGCTTTTGCCGCGCCAGAATACTTTGTTAAGCATTGCTTATGCTGGCAAGGGTGATGAAGTTCCGTTTTATGAGGCTTCAGCCGTTATTCTCGGCTTGCTGGAAAATTTGGGCGCTGAACCGGAATTAGAAAAAGCAAAGCATTCCCATCTGGTAAATAACGGCCGGTTTGCGGTTATTTCAGCCAATAAGAAAAAAATCGGTTTTGTCGCTGAAGTCAATCCTTTAGTGCAGAATAATCTTGGAATAACAGAAAGAACCGCCATAGTGGAAATTGATATGGATGTTTTACTGCCTTTGTTGTCGGTTTTCTCTCCTTATAAGCCATTGCCATTGTATCCGGCAGTACAACGCGATATTGCTTTTGTGGTTGATAAAACAGTCCGGCACGCGGATATTGTTGGCGCAATCAAAAAAGCGGATTCGCTTATTGAAAATGTGGAATTGTTTGACGTTTATGAAGGCAAGAATCTCGGCGACAGCAAGAAGAGTATGGCCTATCACATCACTTATCGTTCAAACGACAGAACTTTGACTTCAGAAGAAGCAGACAAAGCACAAGATAGAGTAGTAAAAAAAATAGAAAAAGAATTTGAGGCGGAAATTAGGCGATAACCTGTATCCCGTATCCCGTATCCCATAACCCGTATTTATTTGAGTAACAATATGTTTTTATGAGGGAGGGATTTCATAGCGAGTTGAAAAAAGCGATTGATGAGTACGTTTTTGTTGGTTATAAAATTACGGAAACATTTCCAAAGTCAGAAATATATGGAATGACATCGCAGTGCCGCCGGGCGCTATTGTCTATCATGTTGAATTACGTTGAGGGTTTTGGAAGAACAAAAAAGAAAGTGATGTTGAATTTTTATGAAACTTCTTTTGGTTCTTTGAAAGAATCAATTTACGTTTTTTATTTGGCTTTTCGTTTAACATTCATCTCAGATAAAGAATATAAAGAGTTATTTTTAAAAAAAGAAAGAATAGCTAAAATGTTTTGGAAGACAATTGAAGGAATAAAAAAAGATATTAATGACAAAGAAGAATAAAGTCAGGCTACGTGTTACGGGATAAGGGAATATGTGTTATAATGTAATCATAATTTTTAATCATTCACGAAAAAAGTACTTCTATTCGTGAATTAAGGAGAGGAATATGTTAGAAAACAGCAAGGATTTATTATATATCATTTTGTCTCTCTGCATTCTGTGGCTCACGGTTTTTTTATGCTGGCTTTTGTACCAGGCCACGCGCGTTCTGCGCAATGCTAACCGGATTATTGAAAACATCACGCAGAAATTGGAATTAATCACTGACGCGGTGCATTTTATCAAGCAGAAAGTTGACGGGTTATCCAGTAGCATGGGCATTTTAAGCAGCATGATTGCAGGATTGGTGGAGAAGTTTGTGGTGAATAAGTTAAGCGCCAAGCTTGATGAGAGGGTGAGCAAGAAAAAGAAGCATTGATTTAGACTGAAAAAACAGGTTTAGAATAGTCAAATCACCATTTTTATGGTGATTTTTGGTCTTAATTTTTTAAATCAGTTTAAATCAATGCTGTTGATTTTGGAAAATAGATATTGTAGTATATTTGATATGTCTTTCGTCCATCTCCACGTCCACAGCCACTATTCGCTTTTAGACGGTTTGACCCAAATCAAGCCCTTGGTTAAGGCCGCGAAAGAAAGAGGATTTGAAGTGCTGGCTTTGACTGACCATGGTTCATTATATGGCGCAATTGAATTTTATAAAGAATGCCAAAAGCAGAAAATCAAGCCGATTATCGGCTTGGAAGCCTATGTCGCAACTTATCATCTGATTTTGCTGGCGGAAAATTACCAGGGATATAGAAATCTGATGATTTTGTCATCACTCGGCCATTTGGAAGGATTATCCAACGGCAAGCCGAGAATTAGCAATGAATGGCTGGAAAAATACCATGAAGGAATAATTTGCTTGTCAGGGTGCATGAATGGTGAAATACCGTCAATGCTTAAAAATAACGAGACAGAAAAAGCCAAGAAAATAGCTTTGCAATACAGCAAGATTTTTGGCGCTGACAATTTCTTTTTAGAATTGCAAGACCACCCGGCCATAGAAGGGCAGGTAGATGTGAACACAAAACTTGTTCAATTAGCTAAAGAAACATCCCTGCCTTTGGTGGTAACGCGCAACGTGCATTATCTTAATCTTGAAGATGCTGAAGCGCAGGATATCTTGGCTTGCATACGGGAAGGCTGGAAAGTCGGGCAGATGAACAGGGAAGACTATCGGCAGGTTGATCGTTCGCTTAATACTGAAAAAGACATTTTGTCGCGTTTTCGCCACATCCAAGAGGCTGTAAATAACACAGGAGAAATAGCCAAAAGAGTGGACATAGAGATTCCGCTTGATGTCCGCCATTTCGCTTTAGTGCAGCTGCCAGCCGGCAAAAGCGCGGACGAAATTTTAGAAGGGCAGGCTTTGGCAAATGTTTCTGCTTATTACCAGCCGGTTACCAAAGAAGTTGAAGAGCGTTTGCAGTATGAGTTAAACGTTATTAAGAAAAAAGGCTATTCTCCGTATTTTTTGTGCGTGGCTGATTATGTCAAGTATGCCAAAGAGCATGGAATTATTGAAACCACGCGAGGTTCAGCAGCCGGTTCGCTTGTTTCTTATGTTTTAGGCATAACCACAGTTGACCCGATAAACTTTAAATTGCCTTTTGAGCGGTTTTTAAATCCCTACCGCCCCTCGCCTCCTGATATTGATACGGATTTTGCCGATGACCGGCGCGAAGAAATGATAGCATATATTACAAATAAATACGGAGTTGACAATGTGGCTCAGATTATTACTTTCGGGACAATGGCTGCGCGCGCATCAGTCCGCGATGTCGGCCGAGCCTTGGGCTATTCATATACATTCTGCGATCAAGTAGCAAAGATGATTCCATTCGGGTCGCAGGGCTTTCCAATGACTATTAAAAAAGCGTTGGCTGATGAGCCTGACCTGAAATCATTATATGACACAAACCAAGAAGTAAAGCGCCTGATTGATTTGGCGCAGAAAGTTGAAGGTTGCGCTCGGCATACTTCAATCCATGCAGCAGGAGTTGTGATATCACCCACAAAATTGACAGAGTTTACTCCGGTACAATGTGAAACAGGCGGAAAACACATTATTACCCAATATGAAATGAATTCTGTTGAAACAGCCGGCTTGCTGAAAATGGACTTTTTGGGCATCCGCAATCTTTCAATTTTAGGAAAATCAGTGGAATTTGTTGAAAAAACCACTGGCGAAAAAATTGATATTTATTCATTGCTTTTGGATGATAAAACTACTTTTGAAATGTTGGCGCGCGGGGAAACCATGGGCACTTTTCAGCTCGGCGGTTCTGGAATGACGCGCTGGCTTAAAGAGCTCAAGCCAACTACGGTTAACGATATTATGGCCATGATTGCGCTCTTCCGCCCAGGGCCAATGGCTATTATTCCTGAATATATTGCCCGCAAGCATGGCAGAAGCCAGGTGACATACTATCATCCGAAGATGGAAAATTTTTTAGACAAGTCATTTGGTTTGCTGGTTTATCAGGACGACCTGCTTTTTACAGCAATTGAGCTGGCTGGCTATGATTGGATATCAGTTGATAAATTCAGAAAAGCAGTCGGCAAAAAGATTCCGGAAGAAATGGCCAAACAGCATGAGATTTTCGTTGACGGCTGCCAAAAGCATTCCAACATGACCAGAGTTGAGGCAGAGATGATTTGGAATTTATTTGAACCGTTTCAGGGGTATGGCTTTAACAAAGCGCATGCTGCTTCTTACGGCATGGTGGCTTACCAGACTGCCTACATGAAAGCGCATTATCCTGTGCAATACATGACAGCTGTTCTGCAGGCAGAAGCCGGCGATGCGGAAAAAGTGTCTGAAATAGTTGCTGAATGCCGGCGCATGAATATTGAGGTTCTGCCGCCGGATGTGAATGAAAGCTTCCGCAATTTTGCCATGGTGTCCAAGCCCGGCGAAGCTGGCAGAATCCGTTTTGGCTTGTCAGCAGTCAAAAACGTCGGCGATCATATTTGCGAAGTGATTTACACTGAACGCAAACACAACGGCTATTACCAGTCGCTGGAAAACTTATTAAAGCGCGTAGGCGATAAAGATCTGAATAAAAAATCTTTGGAGAGCTTAATCCAGTGCGGCGCTATGGATAGTTTTGGCTATGACCGCAAATTACTGCTGTCAAATATTGAAAATATTTTGAATTTTTCCCACGAGGCTAGGGATAAAAGCGGGTCTCCCCAGAGTTCGTTGTTTTCAGGCTCGCCAATTGCCATGGAAGATAAAATTGTTTTAAAGCCGTCTTTGCCAGCCACTATGGAAGAAAAATTGCTTTGGGAAAAAGAGCTTCTGGGCTTGTATGTTTCTTCACACCCATTTGATTATTTTCAGAAAAAAGCTGGCAAGATTCTACTGCCTTTGAATAAAATTGAAGAAACAAAAAGGGACAGCTGGGTGGTGATTGGAGGCGTAGTTGAGAATCTGAAGAAAAAAATCACCAAAAACGGCGGTATTATGATGTTTGCCACTATTCAAGACCTTACAGGTTCAGTTGAATTGCTTATTTTTCCCCGTAATTATGAGCAAACCAAGGCTGTCTGGGCGGAAGGGAATATAGTATGTGTTGTCGGCCGTTTGCCAAAAGAAGAAGGAGACAATAAGGTTTTTGTTGAAAAGGCGTCAATATTTACAAAAGAAAATGTGCGGGAAGTTTGCAATAGCTTGTCTTTCGGCACATCAATAAAAGATTATGCCCCGCAGATGCAGGGAAAATCAATTATTATTACTTTGAACAAGGAAGATTTGAAAAAATATACAGATGATTTAAAAAATCTTTTTTTGCAATACCATGGCGAGTACCAAGTGTACATAAGAGTCGGCGCCAGCGCTATCCGCGCGCAATCAACTATAGATTGGAATTCAGAAGTTTTGGAAAAGCTTGAAAAAATTGTTGGCGAGGGAAAAGTGGAAGCGTTTGAGTGAATTTTAGTGGTTTATCTCCCAATTCGGATCAGCCTCAAGTTTCTGCCAAGGCGTAAATTTTTTATTTTTTGCTTTGTAATAGCCGGCAATGGCGATCATTACGGCGTTGTCCATGGCGTATTTGATTGGAGGGACGAGGAACCCGCCTCCTTGGCGGGCAGGCGTGGAATTAAGAAAGATTTTTTTAATTTCATGCTCAAGAGTTTCACGGAGTTTTTTATTGGCCGCGACTCCGCCGGCAAGAATAATTGTTTTTGGCCTGTATTTTTCCGCGGCTTTGATTGTTTTTCCAACCAGCACGTCAATAATAGCTTGTTCAAACGAAGCGCAAAAATCTTGTAAACTCGTAACTCGTAACTCGTAACTCGTAACTAATTTTTTAGAATGATCGCGAAGCCAGTAGAGCGCTGATGTCTTCAAACCAGCAAAGCTAAAAGAAAAATTATTCTCGCGTAACATCGGTCTGGGAAAATTTATTGCTTTTGGATTGCCGGTTTCAGCAAATTTGGAAATCTTCGGCCCGCCAGGATAGTCAAAACCAAGCAATTTTGCAACTTTGTCAAAACATTCCCCGGCTGCGTCATCAAGAGTCGCGCCGATTTTTTTATATTGTCCCCGTCGCTTAATGTAGATTAATTCAGTATGGCCACCACTGGCAATTAGAGCAAGGGCAGGGAATGTCGGTTCATCCCGAGGAGGTACGACGAGGGATCTTTCGGAGTCAATGTTTTTTGCTGTACTAATGTTCGTGGTAGTTTGACATTCATTTTCTTCGAAAGATTCCTCGCCTTTCGGGCTCGGAATGAATGGCGAATAAATATGTCCTTCAATATGATTAACTCCAATTACCGGCACATTCCACAAATACGAAAGATTTTTAGCAGCTTCCACGCCAACCAGCAATCCAGTAATCAGCCCGGGTCCAGAAGTCACGGCTATAACATCTGGTTTTATATGTCCCCCTCTTTCCAAGAGGGGGTTAGGGGGAGTTGCCGGAGTTTTTGCTCCCACTCCCCCTGCCCTTCGGGCTTCCCCCTCTCTGGCAGAGGGGGATAAGACAGCTTCAATCAGCGGCACAATTTTCTCCGCATGCATTCTGCCTGCGATTTCCGGCACTACCCCGCCGTATTTTTTATGAATATCAATCTGGCTGGCGGTTTTTTCTGACAGAATTTTAAAGCCGTGCGCCGAAGCGTCAACCAGCGCGACTGAAGTGTCGTCGCATGAAGATTCAATTCCGAGGATTTTCATACGCGCTTATTCTAACAAAAAAGCGGTTAAAATGCCATACCTAATTGACAAAGTTGATTTTTTTTTATATAATCTTTCCATTGATTAAGGCCCCATCGTCTAATGGCTAGGACAGCACGCTTTCAATGTGCTAATCGGGGTTCGATTCCCCGTGGGGCTACAATATTAAAAAGGATTGGCCGATTGATGATTTGGTAAAAAAGGTTTTTGAGAAGAGTTTATGAATTTTAACCCCTAGTCCAAAAATCTTGTAAAGATTTTCTACTATGGTATAATATGTAGGTATGATAAAAAAGCGCTATCTCCATACTGTCATACGGACGGATTTGAAAGAAAAGATGGTCTTTTTGGGAGGACCGCGGCAGGTCGGCAAGACGACATTGGCCCGTTTTGTTGGTGAAAATGATTACAAAACATACGCGTATTTTAATTGGGATAATAGACAAGACAGAAAGAGTGTTTTGGCGGGCGAGTTTCAAGCAGATGCCGGTTTGATTATTTTTGATGAAATACACAAATACAAAAAATGGAAAAATTACATCAAAGGGGAATTTGATACGCATAAAGACAGATTTCACATCATAGTAACCGGAAGCGCCCGGCTTGATATGTATCGCAAGGGCGGAGATTCTTTGATGGGCAGATACCATTATTATCGGCTGCACCCGTTTTCATCCGCTGAAGCATTGGGAACGCAAGCAAACATTTCAGTGTTCAAGGAGCTTGCGTTTTCCGCGTCAAATTCTTCCACGCAGCGGGTGTTTAAGGATTTGCTTGAGTTTGGGGGATTTCCGGAGCCGTTTTTAAAAAAAGACCAACAAACACTTCGTCGTTTTCACAACGAGCGCGCGGACCGTTTAATCAAGGAAGACATTCGGGATATTGAGCAGGTGCGAGATCTCTCGGCTTTGCAGATTTTGGTGGAGATTCTTCCGACAAAAGTCGGGTCGCTTCTGTCATTAAACGCTTTGCGCGGCGATTTAGAAGTAGCGCACAAGACCATTAAAACATGGATGGATATTTTGGAACGTTTTTATTACCATTTTAGAATTTATCCATACGCGTCTTCTGCCATTAAGTCCTTGCGCAAAGAACCTAAAATGTATCTCTGGGATTGGTCGCAAGTGGAGGATTCCGGCGCGCGTTTAGAAAACATGGTGGCTTCCCATCTGTTAAAGACGGCGCATTTTTTGCATGATGCGCGAGGCCATAGAGCCGAACTCTATTTTTTGCGTGATATTGAAGGCAGAGAAGTTGATTTTCTGGTCACCATTAACAGAAAACCGTGGCTGGCTATTGAGGTGAAATCCAGCCAAGAAGATGTGTCCAAACATTTGGCGCATTTTATTGACAAACTCAATATCCCGTTTGCTTATCAGTTAGTGAAGGAAGCAGGTGTTGATTACTGGAAAAAGAATATTCGGGTTATAAGCGCGGATAAGTTTTTGAGCGGATTGGTGTAAGATGTTGACAAAATTGCGCATATAAATGGCACTGTGCTATAATTATAGTGAACAAAAAATTACATGTCCATAGCTAAACACCTAATTCGCAAGAGAGAGAGAGAGAGAGAGAGAGAGGATACTTTTACCTGCCTGCGGAATTTTTGATTTCCTAAAATTTTTTTAATAAAAAAGCGCTATTTTAGAATCAGACCTTTTTGAGTTTGCAGTTTATCTTATGAAAAAGAAGGAGTTACAACTAAAACCCATTAAATCCGCCACAGGCGGATTATCTAACAGGGTAAATAGGGTAAATAAAAATCAAATAATTTTTTACACCACGCCCAATGGCGATGTCAAACTTGAAGTGTTTTTGCAAGACGAAACGCTTTGGTTGACACAAAAAATGATGGCAGAACTGTTTGATGTTGAGATAAACACCATCAGTTATCATCTTAAGGAAATATTCAAGAGCAGTGAATTAGAGGAAAATTCAACTATTCGAAAAATTCGAATAGTTCAAAATGAAGGTGGAAGAGACATTTCCAGAGAAGTAGATTTTTATAACCTTGACGCCATTATCGCGGTTGGTTATAGAGTTAATTCCAAGCGAGCCACACAGTTTCGCATTTGGGCGACGCAGGTTTTGAAAGATTACATTACTAAAGGATTTGCGCTCAACGATGAACTCCTCAAGCAAGGAAAGCGTGTTTTTGGAAAAGATTATTTCCGAGAATTGTTGGAAAGAGTACGCTCAATCAGAGCCAGCGAGAGGCGGATTTATCTGCAAATTACCGATATTTTCGCCGAATGCAGTATTGATTACGATCCAAGTTCGGAAATTACTAAAGATTTTTTTGCCACGGTGCAAAATAAGTTTCATTACGCGATTACCGGCCAAACCGCGGCCGAGATCATTAATGCCAAGGCTGATAAAAGAAAGCCATTTATGGGTCTGACTACCTGGAAAAATTCTCCTAAAGGCAGGATTTTACTTTCTGACGTTGTGACCGCTAAAAATTATTTACAGGAAAAAGAAATCAAAAAATTAGAACGCACCACAGCGGGATTTTTTGATTATATAGAGAATCTTATTGAAAATAAGCGGGCTTTTACTATGGCGGAGTTTGCGAAGAGTGTGAATAAATTTTTGAGTTTTAATGAGTACAAAATACTCGGTGGAAAAGGAGCGATATCCAAGGAGCGGGCAGACAAAAAAGCCTTGGCAGAGTACGAAGCATTTAATAAAACACAACCCATAGAGTCCGATTTTGACCGCGAAGTGAAAAAATTACTTAACGGGCGGAAGAAGAAGTGAATCCGGATTTTTCAACTATAATTTAGATGGAAGCGCCTTCGCCTTTTGCTTGGTAAGTCAATTGTGTGGTATACTATCTGTGCCTAAAAATTTATGTCCATAGTTAAATACCTGCATTCGCACGAGAGAGAGAGAGAGAGAGAGAGAGAGTAAAATCGCCCGCGGTTTTTTTAATAACAAAGCGTCCCGACGTTACGTCGGGGGGCTTTTTTGAATTATGAAAAAAATTTGTTGCTTATACCAGAATCAAGAAAACGGCCGATTACCGAGTCGCTTTTGTATAAGCAAATAATAAAGTTTTTTTCCGCCGAAGGCGGAGAGAAAATGATAGATAAGTTTGAGATAGTTTTTATTGAAGTTCCTAAAGGGAATTTACCGCCAGCGCGGTTCCGCAGTGGCGGAACTTTGATCAAAAAAGATCAAATCGCCCAAATGGCCGACGATGTTAGACGCCGGGTGTCTAACAGAAAAGCTATCGCGTATGTCAGGGGAGCTTATTTGGAAGTTGTTCGCCTTGCTAATGTAGAATCTGTATTGAGAGAAGAGGATCTCGCACCTCTTAAAAAACAAGGCATTCGCTGGATGAAAGTGGGTTTAAGAATGGATGAGGCATTTACAATATTTAAAAAGAGAATTGTTGAGTTCTCTAAACCCTCCCTTGCTATGCAAGGTCACACCAAAGAATTTTGGTGTGAGGGTAAAGATGAAAATAAACCCCGCACCAGAGCCTCCCCGTGCCATCATTTTCGGCGAGCTACGGGGCAGGTCGGCTCGGTACGGGGCGGGCAATTAACTTTATTTTAATAAAAGGTCGAAAACCGTTAGGGACGATAATTTATAAATTAATCTAAATAAAAAATATGCAAGAACCAATTAAAAAAGTGGCTATTAGCCGAGCGAAAATTGGAGGAGAAGTTCCCATAATAGTAAATGAAGTTACTGATAAATGTCTATATTCCGGCTTCTTCGGGACCCTGGACTCTGCCAGGATACAAACTATTACTGAAAAAATATTAGGTCTTTTGGGGAAAACCGGTATTGAGATAATCATTATTGATTTAGCCAATGTTGATATTATAGATTCAGCGGTAATTGTTCATATTACTAAGTTTGCCAATACCCTGAAACTCGTTGGCGTTGACGTAATTTTCTGTGGAATCACACCGATAATCGCGCAAACTATGATTACTGTAGGCATTGAATTAAAAGGATGCAGAGTTAGCAGAGATTTAAAATCAGCCATTAAGGAAGTTTTTCTTCGTCAGGGATTGATGTTAGTTCCATTTTCTCCCAGTCCAGCAGAACAGGCGCAGCAGCAGCAGCAGCAGCAGCAGCAGCAGCAGTAAATATCATTAAAAGAATTAAGTACATTAGTTAATACCGTTTATATATTCCGCATAATGGCTAAAGTCAGAACTAAAATAATTAAATTAGAAAGCGAGAAGGACGGTTTTCTCGCCAGTAATATAGCTTCGGACATAGCTCGGGAGTTTGGTTTTGATAAATTGGAAACCAGTCAGATAGTTTTAGCTGTATCAGAGATTGCCGGAAACGCGATAAAATTCGCGAATAAAGGAGTAGTAAAAATAAAGCCAACAAGAAATAAAAAATGTTTGGAAATAATTGTCCGAGATAAGGGACCGGGCATTAAAAACATTAAAAAGGTAATGAAAGAAGGTTATACGACTCAAAAAGGCAGTTTGGGTTTGGGTTTAAAAGGAGCTCAAAGGGCAATGGATGAATTTCACATTAGATCAAAGGTTGGACAGGGCACCACAGTAGTTATGAAAAAGTATCTGCCGATTCCTGAAGAAGAAATAGAATACGGAATCGCAGCAGCAGCAGGGGACGTTAATGGTGATGTTTATATAATTAA
>CAZHEJ010000009.1:27295-28232 GCA_964531615.1 uncultured Gammaproteobacteria bacterium
AAAGTTCTTTTGGCGGTTATTGATGGCACAGGAGAAGGAGCCAAGGCCAATAAAGCTGCTAATTTTGCTAAAGATTGGATAGAAAAGCGCTATAAATCAGACCTGGCCACAATTATTAAAAGATGCGACCAATCTTTTAAAAAAACCGTTGAGAAAAGAGGCGCGGTTATAGGATTATGTATATTAAAACCGCAATCTTTAGAATATTTAGGCGTTGGCGACACCTTTATTGATGTAATTTGTCCGGATCAGAAAATAAGTTTTCTGAATCAAGGTGGAATCGTAGGGACATTTAAGATGCCTACTTTGAGGATACAGAGGCGTCGCTGTCGCCGTAAAATTATTATCATTATGTGTTCTGACGGCATAACGCATCGGTTTACTGAAAATGACTTGCCGCTGGAGCAGAGCGCTCAAAAAATAGCCGATTTTATAATGGGGAATTATCAACGCGAATATGGAGACGCCACGGTCTTGGTGGCAAAAAGGAAAAAGTAAAATATTATGATCAACATTCCAACAGAAACTGAAAAAGCGCTTTATGAAACCAGGGAGTTTTTACTATCCGTAATTGGCGAATCGCCTTTTGGGATACTTGGCATTGATTTGGAAGGAAAAATTATAGTGGTCAATCATCAGCTAATTGAGATTCTTGGCAAGAATTTCGATGTGGATAAACTAATAGGTTGGGATGTAAAAAAAATCATAGAGGACATTCCCGAGTTAGTAAAAGTTATTGACACCTCCCTGAAAATAGGCAGAAAACCATTTGATTTGCGTTCTGTTGCAATAAGGAGAAAAAAGAAAAAGGCCCTTTTATCAATAAAGGGGAGGTTAATAACAGTTGGGATGCTGATTGTAGTTGAAGATGTTACGGTAGAGGCAGCAGCAGCAGCAGCAGCAGAGCAGGCATTAGAAAAGCAGAAAAAAATTGATA
>CAZHEJ010000010.1:0-26172 GCA_964531615.1 uncultured Gammaproteobacteria bacterium
CTGTTCGCCAATTAAAGCGGTACGTGAGCTGGGTTCAGAACGTCGTGAGACAGTAAAAACACAATTACGACGTTATTCATCAAAACAAAATTTTTCTTTTCGTCATCATCCCGATCATATCGGGATAAGACTGTGCTGTCTATAAATCTCACTAAATGCTGGAAACTCTGGAAAGCCCAAGGAGATATTAGAGGGCTTGTGTATCTCACACTACTATGTTATACTAAATTTGTATGGCAAGTAAAAATGTGTTGAGTGCAGACAACCAGCAGGAAAGACTACAATTACCTAATCCATGGTATATTTCTGGTTTTGTTGACGGCGAGGGCAGTTTTCACATCGCGATGTATCAAGATAGAAAAATGAAAACTAATCTCAAGATCATTCCGGAATTTCATATTTCGCAAAACAAGGCTTCAAGAATAGTTTTAGAACAAATTCAAGAAGTTTTGAAATGCGGGAATATTAAAGTAAACCACCGTGGAAAAGAATCCGATCAGACGCATGTGCTAGTTGTTCGTAAGCGCGAGGATCTGTTAAAAAAAGTTATACCTTTTTTTAAAAAACATCCGCTTCGAACAACAAAGGCGCAAGACTTCCAAACGTTTGCTAAAGTTGTATGCATGATGGATAACAGTTTGCATCAGGCTGTGTCTGGAGCAAAAAAGATTATCTTGTTGGCATACAAGATGAATGCAGGCGGGGCAAGAAGAAAAAAAAGAAAGACTGATCTGATAAACATTGTAGAATCCTCAGAGACTAAACGTGAGACCCTCCGATGCAAGGTCGGAGGAAAGATATAGTCCGAACTGCATGGCGACATGCAGATCTCGATTTAATCGAGACGCCATGGAATAAAGAATAATAAGGATATGGTTTAATAAAGTAACAGAGTTGTCGGTCTCCTATCTGCTGTGGGCGACGAATGTTGAGAAGATTCACTCCTAGTACGAGAGGACCGGAGCGAATGGACCTCTGGTGTATCGGCTGTCCTGCCAAGGGCACAGCCGAGTAGCTAAGTCCAGCACGGATAAGCGCTGAAAGCATCTAAGCGCGAAGCCGTCTTCAAGATTAACATTCATTTAGACTCGTTCCAGACGAGGACGTTGATAGGCGCTAGGTGAAAGGCCAGTAATGGCTTAAGCCAAGGCGTACTAATAAGTCAAGCACACTACGGAAGCACAAAGCTGTGCTTTGAGAATTTTAAAATAAAATCAGCCCGTTGGAATACAATGTGTTGGTGATTCAAACGGCTAGGCTCTACCTGATCCCATCCCGAACTCAGAAGTAAAACTAGCCAGTGTCGATGGTAGTGGCAACGCAAGAGTAGACCATC
The DNA here is from genome assembly GCA_964531615.1 of uncultured Gammaproteobacteria bacterium. Lineage (GTDB taxonomy): Bacteria > Patescibacteriota > Patescibacteriia > Magasanikbacterales > UBA922 > CAZHEJ01. The sequence continues at coordinate 1,337 of CAZHEJ010000010.1, forward strand.
GCCAACACAATGTATTTCAGCGGGTTTTTTGTTTGTTTAATTTCCACAACCCAATTGCTCCCCAAATTACAAATGGAATACTCAACCATTGCCCAGTGGTTAAAATTCCTTCCCACGATGTTTGGTATTCTTTGGTGAATTCAATCAAGAAACGAGAGGAAAAATATGCTAACAAGAAAAAGTGAAAGATAAAAAGCGGAGGCAAGCGGTTTTGGTATTTTTTAAATATTAAATATTGAATATTAAATATTAGCCATAAAATTATTGCTTCATAAATTTGTGTGGGATGCCTTAAAATCGGATTTTCTTCAAAGCGCGGAAAATATACGCCCCAAGGCAGATTGGTTGCCCGGCCGATGATTTCTGAATTGAAAAAATTGCCAAGCCGGATAAATGTTGCGAGGAGGGGGATGGGGATTACTAAAATATCTAGTATTTTTTTCCAGTCCAACACCCCCCCTTGCCCCCCCTTTATTAAAGGGGGACTAAGGGGGATTTTGGTTTTCAGCCGTGCAAACAAAAAGAAAGCAATCAACAACCCCAAAGCCATGCCATGGCTTGATAATCCCCCATGGTTTATCATAATTATTTCAAAAGGGTGAGAAAAATAATAAGCTGGTTCGTAAAATAAAATTTCTCCTAGCCGGGCGCCGATCAGCCCGCCAATAATCAGCCAGATGCATAAATCCAGAGCCAAATTGACAGGATACTTTTTTTGTTTGAATAATTTGTAAATAATTAAAACCGCCAGCATTATACCGACAGTTAAAAATAATCCATACCAGCGGATGGAAACGAGATCAAAGTTTAATAGTATTGGATCAATATTATTTGTGAGCATGGTAAGTCGGTGAGTCTAAAAAGGTTTTAAAGACTTTATGGACTATTTATTCAATCAGCAGTAGCGCCATCATCAATAATACACCGAGTATGGAAGTTAGAAGTTGAATAGCGGATTTTTTGGCATTGGTTTCTTTGTGCAGTTCTGGGACTAGGTCTGAACCGGCAATATAAATAAAACTGCCGGCGGCAAAAGGCACTAAAAATCCGGTTAAATGCGGAATGATTTGGTTGGCTAAAACGGCAATAATGGCGCCAACAATAGCGGTGAGCGCCGTAATAAAATTTAAAAACAAGGCTCGTTTTCTGGTATATCCTCCATGAAGCAAAATGCCAAAATCGCCGATTTCCTGGGGGATTTCATGTAAAATTACAGCAAAAGTGCTGGCCAATCCCAAAGGGATGCTTACCAAATAACTGCCGCCAATAATTAGGCCGTCAATAAAATTATGAACTGAATCGCCAATCAAATTCATTTTGGTAAAAGGTTGTATTTGTAAATGATTATGATGTGTTTCCAAACATTCAGCTGAATGTGTGTGATGGCAGTGGTGCCAGTGGATGATTTTTTCCAGGACAAAAGAAATGCCTATGCCGAGTAAAATATAAATCGAAATTGACAAAGTGAAACCGCTTTCTTCCACAGCTTCTGGTAAAAGATGAACAAAGGCATCGGCTAATAAGGCTCCAGCCGAAAAACTTACCAAATAAATTAAAATTTTTCGCAGTTTATCCTCTCGTATAGAAATTGAAGCTAAAGCGATTAAAGAAATCAAACTAACAATTAACACACTTCCTAAGGCGTAAATTATGGCTTGCATAGTTATAATTAATTACAAATCAATTTTTAGGCTGATTGGGCAATGGTCAGACCCGCGCACCTGGTTAAGAATTTCAGCGTTTTTTATTTTATTTTTCAGTTTTTCGCTTATTAGAAAATAATCAATGCGCCAGCCGATATTTTTGGCCCGGGCATTGAACATATAGCTCCACCATGTATACTGGATTTTATCGCCATTCAGCAATCGATAAGTGTCTATAAATCCGGTTTTAAGGCATTTAGTCATCCAATCGCGCTCTTGGGGCAAAAATCCAGGATTTTCCATATTTGATTTAGGATTTTTTAAATCAATTTCCGTATGAGCTACGTTGAAATCGCCGGTAATAATAACTGGTTTTTTATTTTCCAGTTTTTTCATGTATTTTAAAATAGCTGTATCAAATTCCAGTTTAAAATTCAGGCGGGACAAGTCATGGCGCGAATGCGGAAAGTAAGCATTGATTAAATAAAAATTTTTAAATTCAGCTGTCTGCACCCGCCCCTCGTTATCATATTTTTCTATACCAACCCCATTTGTTATTTTTGGTTGGTTTTTTATTTTTTCATTCACCAGTAAGCCGGTTCCGCTGTATCCTTTCTTTTGAGCGGGGAACCAGTATTCTGTGTAGCCTTTGAAATCCAATTCGGCCTTGGTTCTGGCGTCATTATCCATCTTAATTTCCTGCAAACACAAAATATCAGGCTTTTCTTTTTTTAAAAAATCCATAAAGCCGTGCCTGACGGCGGCGCGGATGGAGTTGACATTCCAAGAGGCTAAATTAAGCATAAAATTAAATTCAATTCTTATTATCAATATTACCCCAAAACAGGCGGTTTGGCAATTATCCACACCTCCCCGGTGTTGAAAAATAGCGCAATATGGTATATTTTTGCTAATGACTTCTAAAACAAAAATATGAATCAAGAACATTACGAAGACGTTAAAGAGGCAATACTTGCCCATATCCAAAATTTATTCCAGAAAATGGAAGAGAATATAGCTGTGTCGCATCAGGAAAAATACGCTTTGCTGGAGGATGTTTTTGAAAATGCTTCTGATGTGGATGAATTGCGGGTGGCATTTGAACAATGGCACGCTGAACATGCGGAAGATATCGGCTTAAGCAAGGACGTGGACGGATTATGGGAACAGGCTTTGGCCGGCGGTGCAAGCCATGATGATTGTGAGGAAGAGGAAAATAGTCCGGAGCCGGCAGGGTTTGGCAACTATGATGGGGAAGAAGATGACGAAGAGAGTTCTTTGAGTCATTAAAACAATACAAGAAAAGTATGGATAGAAATTTAGCTTTAGAATTCGTGCGTGTCACCGAGGCGGCGGCCATTGCCGCGGCTCAGTGGACGGGGCGTGGTGACAAAAAAGCGGCTGACCGGGCGGCGGTAGATGCCATGCGCGATCGTTTTCAGTATGTAGATTTTTGCGGGGAAATTATTATTGGAGAAGGAGAAAAAGACGAGGCGCCAGAATTATACATCGGTGAAAAACTGGGCAAGACGGGCTGTCTGGAGTTGGATATTGCCGTGGATCCTTTGGAGTGCACGGATAGCGTGGCCAATGGCGTGCCCAATGCCATTTCTGTCATTGCCACGGGTTCCCGTGGTTCCCTGTTCCATGCGCCGGACATGTACATGGAGAAAATTGCCTGCGGGTCCAAGGCAAAGGGCGTGATTGATTTGTTGGCGCCGGTAGAGGTTAATTTGCGGCAGGTGGCGGAAAGACTGGAAAAAGAAGTTTCAGAATTAGTGGTGGTGGTGTTGGATCGGCCGCGGCATGAGCAATTAATTAAAGATATTCGCGCGGCCGGCGCCCGCGTGCGTTTGATTTCTGACGGCGATGTGGCCGGCGCCATTGCGCCATCCATTTTTGATTCAGGCATTGATCTGCTTATGGGTGTTGGCGCTTCAGCAGAAGGTGTTTTGGCAGCAACAGCTATTAAATGCCTGGGTGGGGAATTGCAGTGCCGTTTAAAACCTAAGGATGAAGCGCAAATTGAGCGTCTTAAACAGATGGGCATTGCTGATGTTAATAAAATTTTGATGTTGGAAGATTTGGCCAAGGGTGAGAACTTGACTTTCACAGCCACTGGCGTGATTGACGGCCCGCTCTTGAAAGGCGTGCGCTATACTGCCAATCATTGCATTACCCATAGCGTGGTAATGCGGGTGAAGAGCGGGACAGTGAGATTTATAGAAACGCATCATCGGTTGTAATTTATTGTAAATTAGAACATTAATAAAAAATTTATGACATTATATAAACAACTCGGCTTTGTCAACACGCGTGAAATGTTTGCCAAAGCTGTCAACGGCGGGTACGCAATCCCGGCGTACAATTTTAATAACATGGAGCAGTTGCAGGCGATTATTTCAGCTTGCGCGGAAACGCAATCGCCGGTGATTTTGCAAGTAAGCAAGGGCGCGCGCCAATATGCCAATCAGACCCTTTTGCAATATATGGGCAAGGGCGAGGTGGAAATGATGAAAGCCTTGGTGAATTTGAAAGAAATTCCCATTGCTTTGCATCTTGACCATGGCGATACTTATGAATTGTGCGTTTCCTGTATTGAATCCGGTTTTTCTTCTGTAATGATTGACGGTTCAGCTCTGCCTTATGAAGAAAATGTGGCGTTGACAAAAAGAGTAGTGGAATATGCGCATAAGCATGATATTACTGTGGAAGGCGAGCTCGGCGTTCTTGCAGGCGTGGAGGATGAAGTGTCAGCTGAAACTGGCCATTATACCCAGCCAAAGCAGGTGCAGGATTTTGTGCAAAGCACAGGAGTGGATTCACTTGCCATTTCCATTGGCACTTCGCATGGGGCCTATAAATTTAAACCCGGGCAAAAGCCGGAGATTCGCTTAGATATTTTGCATGAGATTGAAAAGAAACTGCAGGGATTTCCAATTGTTTTACATGGCTCGTCATCAGTACCGCAGGAGTATGTAGAAATGATTAATAAATATGGCGGGAAAATGGAAGCGGCAATTGGCATTCCGGAGAATCAATTGCGTGAAGCGGCAAAATCAGCAGTTTGCAAAATAAATATTGATTCTGACGGCCGGCTGGCAATGACCGCGACTATTAGAAAAGTATTTGCGGAAAAGCCGGGCGAGTTTGACCCTAGAAAATATTTGGGTCCGGCCCGCGACGCTCTTAAAGAAATGTATAAGAGGAAAAACATAGAAGTTTTAGGATCAGCGGATAGAGTATGAATCCAATCGCCCAAAAGTATTATGAAAAAAGCGAAGGGACTGTGAATATTGTCTGGGATGATGTAGAAAAGGACGTATTAAAAATAATTGAGCAGATGCAGAAAGACAAATTTGATCCGGATGTGATTATTTCCATCGCCCGTTCAGGTTTGATACCGGCAGCCATGATAGCTTATGCTTTGGGCAATAAGGAATTATATGTGGTAAAAATTGATTTTTCTAAAACGCAAAAATCCGGCAAAGACCAAAATCTGCGCGATCGGCCTACCATCACCCAAGAATTAACCAAAGACATACACGGCCTAAAAGTTTTAGTGGTGGATGAAATGGTGGTATCTGGCTCTACATTAAAACTTATGGATATGTACATGCATATAAAAAACCCAGCTGAAGTTCGCTACGCAGTGCTTTATAAGCAGCCATGGTCAGAATTTACGCCTCATTATTTCGGGCGGGAAGTGAAGGAATGGCCGATTTATCCTTGGAAAGAGTTAAGAAATCACATTTTAGACCCAAGATGCCCTGGTGGAAATTGCGCTAAAAAAAGCTAAAAATTAGTATTATCCACCACATATCCACAGAAGCTGTCAATAAAAAATTGACAGTTTTTATATTTAATGTTAAGCTTAAATAAGCTAAATTATGGATATTAATTTACTCAAAAAATTAGGTTTTTCTGACAAAATGGCTAAGATTTATTTAATCCTGCTTGGTTTAGGGCCGAGTTCAGTGCGAAAGCTGGCAGACAGTAGCGGATTAAACAGGGGCATTATTTATGAAGCATTAAAAGAATTGCAGAAAAAAGGGATTGTCAGATATTATAAAGAAGATACCAAACAATTGTTTGTGGCTGATGACCCGGAAAGCCTGCATAATTTAATAAAAAAACAAGAAGATGATTTGCGTTCAGCAGAAGAAGGGCTTAACAAACTGATTCCAGAATTGCAAGCTTTATACAATCCCGGCGGAGACCGGCCGGTTGCCAAGTATTACCATAGCGATGAATTGAGTTTAATTTTAGAAGACATTTTATCAACCTGCGAAGCAAAAGGAGAAAACATGTACCGCATTTATTCAGCAGCCGGAGTCAGGGAGTATTTATATGACGGTTTTGAAACATTCAGCGATGTTCGTGTTGCAAAAGGCATAAATGTGAAAGTGATAGCGCTTGGCGAAGGAGGCGAATTGCGCGGTTTGGATGAGCGAAAATGGCTGAAAGTAAAAAATTGCAATCCAACTTATATAATTATTTACCCCTGCAAGACTGCTTATATTTCTTTGGATGCAAAAAAGGAACCGCTCGGGGTAGTTATTGAGAACGAAGGCGTTTTTCAGACGCAGAAGGAAATTTTTGATGAATTATGGAGCAAGTTGTAAAATATGTTTATAATAGATTTTGACGATACATTATTTAACACCCATGGTTTTAAGCTGGCCAGATTGAAATCAATGAAGAGGTTGGGAATATCAGCTCAATTATACTGGCAGACTTATAAAAATGCCCGGGTAAACAATGACGGAGTTTTTACTTATTCGGACAAAAGGCATGCCGAGATATTGGCTCTGATGGGTTTTGATGAAGAGAAAATATTTTTGGCTTTGAAAAAAAACACGGAGCAGATGACAAAGTTTCTTTTTCCAGAAGCAGAGAATTTTTTAAAAGCATTAAAAAGATACGGCCAGCCGATGATTTTGTTAAGCCTCGGAGACCCGGAATTTCAGGAATTGAAAGTGAAAAAAACAAGGGTTGATAAATATTTTGAGAGAATGTTCATGGTTAACCGCACCAAGGAGGAAGTGCTGGCGGATTTGTTTAAAAACAGAGGGGCAGAAACAGCATGGCTTATTAATGATAAAGTTGATGAAACACAGCAGTTATTATTCCGTTTTAAGGATTTACAGCCGGTTTTAAAAATGTCAGAATCCATAGCCATGGAGATTTACACCAAAAGCGGTCTGCCGCATTTTCCCACTCTAAAAGAAATATTAGAATATGTTGAGGCAAGAATTAAATAATGTCGCAGCAGTGGTTTTGGCAGCCGGCAAGGGCACTAGACTAAATTGCAATGACAGGCCGAAAGTCATGTTTGAAATAGGGGGCAAGCCAATGGTAAATTATATTGTTGAAACATTGAAAGAAATCGGATTTTTAAAAGAGCAGATTTGTTTGGTAATTGGTTTTCAAGGTGAAACTGTTAAAAACTATTTTGGAGAAACAGTGAGCTACGCACTGCAGGAAAAGCAAAAGGGCACAGCCCACGCTGCTTATACAGGAATGAAAAAATTGCCTGATAAAATCGCCACAGTATTGGTAATAGGCGGGGATGACAGCGCTTTTTACCATAAAGAAACGATTGCTGATTTTATTAAACAACATATGGATTCAAACTGCGCCCTTTCATTTTTAACCGCTGAAGCAGATGACCCATCCCAACTTGGCAGAATCATTAGGCATAAAAACGGCAGTGTTGAAATTATTGAAAAAGAATATGCGGATAAAGAGCAGAAAAAAATTAAAGAAGTTAATACCGGGACATTTTGTTTTAAACGCAAATGGTTTGAGGAAATGTTTGTTAAAATGCCGCCATTGAGCAAATTAGGCGAATACGGGCTGCCGACAGCGTTGGATATGGCCAGAAAGCAGAATAAAAAATACCAGGCAATAAAATTATTTAATTCTGAAGAATGGTTCGGAGTTAACACTACTGAAGAATTAAAAAAAGCTGACCGAAGAAAATATGCGACAAAATAACAGACAATTCATGGCAGGAGCAGAAACAATTGTCCAAGCCTGTTTTGACGCAGGCGCGGAAATGGCTTATGGCTACCCAACCACTGAAATTCTTACAGGCTGGATTAAGCGCGGGGGCAGATATTTGCAGACAGAAGATGAGATTGCGGCTGGTTTTGGCGTCTGCGGAGCAGTCTTGGCAGGGCAAAAGGCATTTTCTGTTACTTCTGGTCCCGGACACATTTTAATGCAGGACGCAATGAGCATGGCCGAGGGAATGCGTTTGCCATTTGTTCTGATAATCGGCCAGCGGGGCGGTCCAAGTTCAGGCACTGTGATTTATTCACAGCAAGAAGTGATTTTGTCATGCTTCGGAGGCAATGGAGAAGGTTTAAGAATTGTCTATTCTCCATCAAGCTTGAGCGAGCTGTATCAGCTTACTAGAAAGGCGTTTAATAATGCTTGGAAATATCGTTTCCCAGCAATTGTTTTGACAGACGGGTACATGCTGAAAAGCAAAGGAGTAATTGATTTTAATAAATTAGGCGCATTTGAAAATGTGCCTGCCCACCAGCTTGTTCCAGAAGGCAAAGTAATCCATTGGCAGAATATCTATACTTTTGAAGAGGAACTTTATAATGAAATTAAGTCAGCGCAGGAAGATTTTGATAAAATTTCACAGGATATTATTGAGGTTGAAGAATATTTAACTGATGACGCGGAGATTTTAATAATTGCGCACGGCATTGTGGCTGGCTGCGCGAAAGAAGCAGTTGATGAATTGCGGGAAAATGGAAAGAAAGCCGGATTATTCAGGCCAATTACCTTGAGGCCGTTTCCCAAAAAACAATTAGACAAGGCGTGCGGATGGAAATCAGTCAAAAAAATAGCTGTAATAGAATCAAGCCTGGGGCAGTTGGCGCGCATAGTCCGGGACCAGCTCGCGCCTGAAATTTCCACGCCATTTGAATATTTTCAAAATCCGGGGCTGGGGATTGAATCAGAAAATATAGTTGATTTTATAAACAAAATAAATTTGTAATATATGGAACAAGAAGTTCCAGCAAAATTTTGTCCGGGTTGCGGGTATCCAATTGCTTTGACTTTGCTGAAGCAGGTTTTGCAGAAAAATAATCTTTTGGAGCAGAGTGTTTTAGGTTTGGATATAGGATGCAATTTGCTGGCGTGGAATTTTTTGCCAATCAGCACTTTCCAGACGCATCATGGCAGGGTTATCCCAACAATGGTCGGGTTTAAGCGCGCAAGAAAAAATTCTTTATCTTTTGCATTAGTCGGCGATGGCGGGGCTTATGCAATCGGTTTGCAAAGCCTGATTCATGCGGCAAAAAGGGATGAGCCGGTTACAGTGCTGGTAATTAATAACACTGTTTACGCCATGACAGGCGGGCAGAGCGCTCCTACCACAGTAAAGGGGCAAAAAACCGACACTCATCCAGAAGGATATGATGAAGAAACATTTTTGGGTCCAGAATTATTAAAAGATATTGTGAAATCCGGCGCCTATCTGGCCAGAACCGCAGTAAATGAGCCTCAGAAATTGATTGAATATTTGGAAAAAGCAATACAAGCGCAGCAAAATGGGCATTTTTCCTTGATTGAAATTCTTTCTTCTTGCCCGACTAATTGGAAAACCAAGGGTCCTGAAACTTTGAATTATTTGGACAATTTAAAGACAGTATTTAAAATTGGAGAATTTGTATGCTGATAAAAATATTGATTGCCGGCGATGGAGGACAGGGAGTGCAGACAATCGCGCAGATTTTGGCGCAGGCAATTTTTAAATCCGGCTTTTACACGAGTTTGATTCCTAATTATGGCCTGGAACAGAGGGGCGGAATGTCGCTGGCATATTTGCAGATTTCTGACCAGCAAATTGCATATCCGCGCTTCAGTTGTCCAGATTATTTGTTTCTAATGTCAGAACAGGCAAGGCCGAGGGTTGAACAGTATTTGTCAAAAAGCCAGCGTATTATTGAAACAGAAAAATATTTGGATTTGCTGAAAGAAAAAAATCTGCCGTTTTTGAGCTATAATTTATTGGTTTTAGGAATGATAACTAAGATTTTGTTTGAACAGAATATTGTCAGTTTAGAATCAGTAAAAGCAGAAATAGAAGAAAAACTTAAAAATAAACCGGGTTTTGAAGATAATTTAAAAGTGTTTGAAATAAGTGTAAATTTATAATTGTATGTGCGGAATAGTAGGTTATATAGGAGATAAACAGGCATTGCCAATTCTTTTGCAGGGATTGAGGCGTTTGGAATATCGCGGTTATGACAGCGCCGGAGTGGCAGTGTCTGATGTTAAAGGCAAAATTAAAAGAGTGCGTTCAGTCGGCAGGATTGATGATCTGATTGAAAAAATTAAAGGGCAAGATTTGAAAGGCACAATTGGAATTGCCCATACTCGCTGGGCAACGCATGGAGGCGTTACAGAAGAAAATGCCCACCCTCATTTTGGCTGTGCGGGAAAATTGGTGATTGTCCACAATGGCATTATTGAAAATTACCGTGAGTTAAAAGAGAGATTAAAAAACAAACATGAATTCAAATCAGAAACTGACACTGAAGTTTTGGCCCATCTGATAGAAAATTATTACCAAGGCGATTTTCGCCAGGCAGTTGAGCAGGCTTTGTTTCAGGTGCGCGGCACTTATGGCTTGGTGGCCATGCATGCAGACCATCCGGATTGCCTGATTGCCGCGCGTTTGGGCAGCCCATTGGTTATAGGTGTGGGGGAAGGCGAATATTATATTGCCAGCGATGCCACGCCAATACTTTCTTACACTAAAAAAGTGATTTTTTTAGAAGACAGTGAAATAGCAGAAATTACTAAACAGGGATTTCAAACTTTTAATTTAAAAGATGAGAACGTAATTAAATGCGTTGAAGAGATTGATTGGAATGATGAACAAGCCCAAAAGCAGGGCTACCCGCATTTTATGCTAAAGGAAATTTTTGACCAGCCGGTTGTATTTGAAGATGCCATCCGCGGCCGCATTAATGCAGAGGACGGTACGGCTCATTTAGGAGGATTAAATATGACAGAAGAGCAGATGCGTTCTGTGGGAAGAATTATTTTAATTGCTTGCGGAACAGCTGCTTATGCAGCTTTGGCCGGCAAATACGCTTTTGAGCGCTTGGCTGGAATTCCGACAGAAGTTGATGTGGCATCAGAATACAGATACCGCGACCCGATTATTGATAATAAAACTTTGGTGTTTGTGATTTCCCAGTCAGGCGAAACCGCTGATACAATAGCCGCAGTAAGAGAAGCCAAAAGAAAAGGGGCTTATGTGCGCGGCATAGTGAATGTGGTTGGCTCAACTATTGCTAGAGAGACTGACGGCGGGACTTATATCCACGCTGGGCCAGAATTAGCAGTGGCTTCAACCAAGGCCTATACAAACATGGTGGCGATTCTGCTTTTATATGCTATTCAATTCGGCCGTTTAAAAAGAATTACACTGGCAACAGGCCAGCGGTTAATCAGAGCTCTTTTAGATATTCCTCAAAAAATGGGTGAAGTCTTAAAATTAAGTGATGAGATCAAAAAATTGGCGGAGAAATATAAGAATTATAAAAATTTTCTGTATTTGGGAAGGGGAATAAATTTTCCCGTTGCTTTGGAAGGGTCTCTTAAATTAAAAGAGATTTCCTATATCCACAGTGAAGCTTTTCCGGGAGGGGAAATGAAGCATGGCCCGATAGCATTGCTGTCGGAAAATTTTCCAGTATTTGCAATCATGGTAAAAGACCAGTTGTATGAAAAGATGCGCAGTAATATAGAAGAAGCGCGCGCTAGAAAAGCGCCGGTGATTTTATTGGCCACCGCCGGCGATGAGAAAGCAAAAGAATTGGCTGATGACATTATTTATGTTCCTGACACCATGGAATTGCTGGAACCGCTTATTAACACCATCCCTTTACAGCTGTTCGCTTATCATATGGCGGTAATTTTGGGCCGTGATGTTGACCGGCCGAGAAATCTGGCAAAAAGCGTAACGGTTGAGTGACAATTTGTCATTCCCGCGTAGGCGGGAATCTAAAAAAGTTTGTAAGATTCCTGCTTTCGCAGGAATGACGTACTATGAGGAAAAAAAATATAGTTATTATCGGCGGGGGAAACGGCAGCACTGTGTCAATAAACGCAGTTAAGAATTATACTGATATTTTTAATGTTTCCGCTGTAATTTCAATGAGCGATTCAGGCGGTTCGTCCGGCCGTTTGCGCAGGGAATTTAAAACGCTTCCACCAGGCGATATCATGCGTGCAGTTCTGGCAATGTCACCTTATGATTTTCAGACGCTTAAGCAGATTTTTTATCGTAATCGCTTCAGCGTTAAGGGGAAATTACACAAGCATAATTTAGGCAATCTATTTTTAGCATTTTCTGCAAAATATAATAGAGATTTTATGTCAGCTGTACAGGCCTTGGAGCAGGCTGTTGAAGCAGTAGGCCATGTTTATCCCGCGACTTTAGACAGGAATGACTTAGTGGCAGAGCTTACCAATGGAAAGATAATAAGAACAGAAGGAAAAATAGACCGGCCCGGTTATAATCGTAAATTGAGAATTAAAAAAGTTTGGCTGGAGCCGAAAAGCAGGGCTTATTCAGAAGCCAAAAGAGCGATTGAAAAAGCAGACGCAATAATTTTAGGGCCTGGAAGCTTATACACGAGCGTAGCTGCCGCTCTTCTGCCAGCAGGCATTAAACAAGCTATTAAAAAATCAAAAGCGAAAATTATTGGAGTCGTTGGAAACGCTTATGAAACAATCGGCGAAACAGGGCCGACAAAGTTCAGCGAGTGCGTAAAAGAAGGAGAAAAATATCTTCCGCGGAAATGCAATGTTGTAATCTACAATAACCACAGGCTAAACAGCCAAGAGAAAAAATATTATAGCAAGAGAAATTGGGCTTTGTATGATTTTGACCCGCAAAATTTAAAAGAGCATAATATTATTCAGGGTGATTTTGAACGTTCGGGCGGAGGCTTGTGCGCAGAAAAGCTTGGGAAAATACTGTTAAAGATATATGAAAATTGTTAAATTAAAAAAACAGTCAAAAGCCATTAAGTTTGAAGCGGTTGATGGTGAAAAAATAATCGGACGAGCTTATTTATATTTGATTTATAATAATTTGCATGAAAAGCCATATGGGTTGTTGGAAGATGTTTTTGTTATTGAAGATTATCGGAACAAGGGAATTGGGACGGATTTAGTCAAGGCAATTATTGAAGAAGCAAAAAAAATTGGGTGCTATAAATTAGTTGGCACCAGCCGGACTTCCCGCATGAATGTGCATAAGTGGTATGAGAAGCTTGGATTTCAAGATTATGGAAAAGAATTTAGGATGGATTTTATTCAATAAAAACCGCTACAGCAATGGCAGTAGTCCACAAGCCGTCTTTGTTTCCTTCCGCAGATTGAGTAATATTTCTGGTTTTGAAAACATGCCCAGAAGCTTTATAAACCTGCTCTCTTTCTTCCCAGGCGCTATTAGGGTCAAATTCAATGCCTAAAGTGGTTGCCAGCATGGTGGCAGCTAAATCCTCAGCATATTCGCCGGCTTTTTCTCCCTTATCGCCATAGGCATGATGTTCTGACAAATAGCCGTGATTATTCGTGTCCCTTGGCTGGGCCAGTCCGATTGAAGCAGATATCAGCCTGTTTGGCTCATTGGTCTCAATTCTGGCTATGACGCAGAAAGTCATTTGTCCTGCTTGGAGCAGAGCCATTCCTTCTTCTTTGGAAATCATTTTACAGTTAGGCGGGAAAATGCTTGAAACGCTTACCAAATTGCATTTTTCAATTCCCGCATTTCTTAAAGCCATTTCAAAACTGTTTAATTTGTCTTTATGGACTCCCGCGCCCTTGGTTAAGAAAATTTTTGTCGGCACCATAGGCAGTTATTTTAACATAAGTAGAATAACTTGACAAAATATGCTTTTAGAACTATAATACCGCGTTCGTTCTTTTTTACAATTAAGCCAAAAACACCGAGTAAATCCTAATGAGAAGAGCTTTGACGTCATTTTTAGCAAGCGGCGTGAAAGCTCTTCTCATTGTGCGGAGAGACCCAGCTATGGGAAAATAGCATTTCATTTTTTCGGACCAGTCCATAAGGACCAGTCCAAAAATTTAAGGAGGATCAGTCATGAAGACAAATCTTACTTCTCTCACAGCAGATCTCCGCGTCGGAGATCAAACCCAGGTATTGTTAAAGCTACAAGGTGATGGCGTTATGCCTGATGATTATGCCGCAATTGCAACAAATAGTTTGTTGCGTGCAGATATTATCGCGGCAATTATGAAGCACCGCCTTTTCACCTTGCCCGAGGAGCAAATCAAGCATCTGCTCGAAATCAACGAACAGGTTTGGAAGGAAACTTCCATCACCGAGGCTGCAATCCGCGAACTCGGCGATCCGCCGGACTGCCCGCCGTCTGATGAACATGGTCTCTACTGCGTTTGCCTGTTTTATGAAACAGGCGATGCAGTCAAGACATTTGAAAACAACTGGCAGGCCTGCGTCCACATCCATGGTGAGGATGGAACATGGAAGTGGAGTAGACTTCTGTTCACGCCCAATGGTGTGAAGCAGCGCGAGAGCGCCATACCTCGCAAATCTGGCTTGCGATGGCAGATTGCGGAGTTGGGCCGTCTATTCAAGGACCAGTCGGTCAGTGATGTTTGTCCCCAGCTGGACAAGGCACTAAAGATGGGCATGGGCCAGGAGTTACCACTCATAGCGGCTCTGCACCAGAAGTGGGCAGTGTCCATGAATGGGAACAACATCCCTTTCGTGGATGCCTCTGATTTAGAGGTTGCTCCGAGCGCCAAGGGCAGGTTCTCCGACGCACCATGCCTCCACTTCAGCCGAGACAATCGTCGGGTCAATCTGAACGCCACTCGCATTGACGGTTCGAGCCCCCTCTACGGCTCCGGTTCTCTCCAGTAGTGTGTATACTTGGATGTTTGTTCATTTAAGAGGGCGATCCCGTAAGATCTCGCCCTTCTTCTCATTTTTATCAATAGAAGAGACAATTTGATAAATCTTGTTAGTTTGTTATAATCCTTGTAGTTTATGGTTCAGCAAATCCTTGACCTCCACATCCACTCCAAATACTCGCGGGCGTGCTCGCAGGATTTAGAGTTAGAAAAAATTGCTTCTGCTTGCGCCAGAAAGGGAGTTGACATTATCGCAACCAGCGATTTTACGCATCCGAAGTGGTTTGAGCATATCAAAACAAATCTAAAAGAGATTAATGATTTTGGAATTTATCAATTGAAATCCGAAATTCTAAACTCTAAATCCGAAACAAATTCAAAACTCTCCGCCAAAGGCGGATCCGCCTCGGGCGGAAAAACAAAATTTTTGCTGGGAACAGAATTATCTTGTATCAAAAAGCACAAAGGCGAAACAAGGAGAATCCATTTATGCGTTTTTGCGCCGGATATTGAAACAGCGGAGAAATTTAATAAAAAATTGGATTTAATGGGTTTTAATTTGAAATCAGACGGCAGGCCAATTCTCGGCTTAACTGCCAAAGAGCTGTTGGAAATAATGTTAGAGGTTGATGAGAGAATGGTGATGGTTCCAGCCCATGCCTGGACGCCCTGGTTTGGCATTTTTGGCTCATACGGCGGATATGATTCTTTAGAAGAATGTTTTGAAGAACTGACACCGAAAATTTTTGCCATTGAAACCGGCCTGTCCAGCGACCCGCTGATGAACTGGCGCTTGTCAAAGCTGGATAATATTGCTTTGATTTCCAATTCTGACGCGCACAGTTGCGCTAAAATCGGCAGAGAGGCGAATGTAATGCAGTTTGGCAGTGAGCAAGAAATTACTTATAACAATATTTTTAAAATAATTAAAGAGGGCGACCGCTCACGATTTCTCTATACGATTGAGTTTTACCCTGAAGAGGGAAAATACCATTATGACGGGCACCGGGCCTGCCAGTTTGTCTGCGGCCCGAAAGAAACAAAAAGATTGGGAGGAATTTGCCCGAAATGCAAAAAAGAATTAACCATTGGAGTGATGAACCGCGTTGAGGAACTGTCTGACAGGGGAGAAGATGAGGCGAAAAAGATTAATAAAATTCCCTATAAAAATTTAGTGCCTTTGGCAGAGATTATTGCTGATGTTTTAGATATGGGAGTTAACAGCAAAGCAGTGCAGGCAGAATATAACGGGCTAATTAAGGCATTTGGAAATGAATTCAATGTTTTGCTTAATATTTCAATTTCAGATATTGAAAAAGCAAGTTCTGGGCAGATGGCGCAAGCCATTGAGCGCGTCAGGAAAGGCAGTATTTATGTAAAACCCGGCTATGACGGCGAATTCGGGGTGGTGAAAGTGTTTCAGGAGGGAGAAAAGAAAAAATCAAAACAGTCAGCTCTTGAATTTTGAAAGTTATACACAGCTTTAGCGGTTTAGCTATTTGCAAAAATAAAAAAACATTTTATACTACAGATAACAAATTTTTACATCCATGCTTGTCATGTAAAAATTGCTTTATTTTATTAGACTTCAGAATTGCCCTGGCAGAATGTTAGGGTGTTTTTAATACTTGAAAAAATAGGCAAGTTTTGGTATGATTTATCCGCTGGCGCGCATAGCTCAGCGGTAGAGCACCACCCTTATAAGGTGGCCGTCGATGGTCCGAATCCATCTGCGCGCACTAATTTCCGCCCTCATCGTTCAACGGATAGGACGTCAGCTTCCGGAGCTGAAGATGCGGGTTCAATTCCTGCTGGGGGTACTATGACTATAAAAGTAATTGCTGAAACAGAAGATTATTTAGTTGTTAACAAGCCAGCGGGAATGTTAGTACATCCGACGCAGGCAAATGAGAAAGGGACTCTGGCTGATTGGCTGGTGAAAAAATATCCTGAAATAAAGAATGTTGGCGACTCCCACTCCCCCTGCACCCCCTCTCTGGCAGAGGGGGAAAATTTACGTCCGGGCATTGTTCATCGTTTAGACAAAGACGCTTCCGGGCTTTTAGTTGTTGCAAGAAACCAGCAGATGTTTGAACATTTAAAAAGACAGTTTCAAGACAGGGCAGTTGAAAAACAATATCTAGTTTTAGTTTATGGTAAAATTCCAAGCAATGAAGGGATTATTGATTTTGAAATTGACCGCGGCCAGGAAGGAAAGATGGTTGCCCGGCCAAAGCTGGATAAATTGAAAATTAAAAATGTCGGCAAAGAACAGCCCGGCAGGGAAGCTATCACGGAATTTTGGGTTGAAAAAAGATTTTCCCGTTTTACTTTGGTATCAGTAAAAATACATACCGGGCGCACGCATCAAATCAGGGTGCATTTTTTCGCTTATGGACATCCAGTGGTTGGGGACAGGCTTTATTTCAATAAAAAATTATTCAAAAAGAGTGATAAAAAAATTGAGAGATTGTTTCTGCATGCAGAAAAGTTGTGTTTTAACGATTTAGACGGCGAGAAAAAGTGTTTTGAAAGCGCCTTGCCGGAAGATCTGCAATTATTTTTAAAAAATTTAAAATAAAATAATATGAAAAAGCAAGTGTTAATAATTTCCGGCCCGACTGGAAGCGGGGAAAGCACTGTTACACGGGCAGTAATAGAAAGTTTTCCTAATTTTAAAAGATTGATTACTGCCACCAGCCGAAAACCAAGATTGAAAGAGAAAGACGGGGTTGATTACTATTTTTTTTCCAAAGAGAAATTTTTGTCAGAAGTGGACGCAGGCGATATTATTGAATACACCTATATAAAAAACCGCGACAGCTATTATGGCACTTACAAGCCTGATTTGGATGGTAAGATTAAGCATGGCTTTACAGTAATAGTAAATGTGGACGGGGTGGGCGTGGATTTTTATAAAAGAAAATACGGCGCCACGGCGATATTTATCAAGCCGGGCTCATTGGAAGAACTAAGAGGCCGTTTGCAGAAAAGGGATCCGTCTATAAATCAAGAAGAGCTGGAACACCGGATTCAAAATGCGAAAGAAGAGATAAAAAACGAGGAAAGATTTTATGATTATATAGTTTATAATGAAAATGGCAAATTGCAGGAAGCCATGGAAGAAATAAAGGGCATACTGCTAAAAGAAGGCTACCAGTTGGACAGGCCTTGACGAAAAACAGCTTTTATAATAAAATATGTGCACTTTTCAATAATACAAAATATGTCAGAAGATATTAGAGCAAAACTTAAGCCCGGCATGATTGTCAAAGTACACCAAAAGGTCAGGGAATTAAATGCTAAAGGCGAAGAAAAAGAGCGCATTCAGATTTTTGAGGGCATGATTTTGGCAGTCAAACACGGTCAGGAAGCCGGCGCCACTATAACAGTGCGCAAAATTTCTGATGGCGTTGGAGTTGAGAAAATATTTCCGATCCACTCGCCGGTCGTAGTAAAGATAGAATTAGTGCGCGAAATGAAAGTAAGGCAGGCTAAAGCTTATTATTTGCGCAGTTACAAGAAGAAATTAAAAGAGAAGAAAGGCGAAGTGGTTGAAAAAGTAGAGAATGTGGCTGTTGTCAAAGAGGAAGTAAAACCTGAAGAGCAGAATGCCCAAGCATAAATCAAAAGCCCGCCTGAAAAGTGGGCTTTAATTTTTAGGAAAATTGTGATAATGTAGGACTAATGATGGTGGAGTCGCAAAGTTTTAAATAATTTTTGGTGTATGGAAAAAATAAAAAACTATCTATATGCTTCTCCAAGTGACAGAGTGGAGATGGTGAAAAACTGTATGCATACTCAGGCAATGCGGTTGTTGCAAAAAATAAAAGAAGATTTGGATCCTTCCTCTTTTACACTTAGAGAAATTCAAGAAAACTTTAATGCATATACCCCCGTAACAAAGCCCGATTATACCGATAAAGAGGTAATGCCCTATATCGATGTTGTTCGAGTTCGTTATGGTAAAAGTCATTTGGATTATCTTAAGAATAAAGGATTAATAGATCATGATCCTGAATCAGGGCAATATTATTTAATAAAAGAACATGAAAAATTAGAAACGACGGATGATGATGTGGAAGATAAAAAAAATTAGATTTATGCTTTGGAAAGATCGCTGGCAGGCGGGAGAACAATTAGCAGAAAAATTGTTGGAGTATAAAAATTGGCGCGCCATTGACTATTTAAAAGCAAAAGTAGAGAAAGAGAAGAAATCTACCAAATTGTGATAATCTAAGTTGGTAAATGGAGGTGTGCCGGAGTGGTTGATCGGGGCACTCTCGAAAAGTGTTGTACCCGTAAGGGTACCGGAGGTTCGAATCCTCCCACCTCCGCTTTTAGTAATTAACTAATAAATATATGCCTGAAAATCAAGAGCATAACGGAATCCAGCCAGAACAAGAATCTATTGTTGAGGTTGGAAAATTTTTTGCTATTTTAAAAGAGCGGGCCGGGGAAGCGCGCCAAAAGTTGAAGAAACAGGAGGAAATGGACAGGGATTTGCTTAAAAAAGCCATTGAGAGCGGTGATGAGTCGCCTATTAACCAGCGTTTAGAAAAATTGCCCGCTTTAGGCAGGGAGGATATAAGAACAGTTATGGAAGCTTTGACCAAACTAGAGGGGTCTGTTGGAGAAAAGGCCAAGCTGCTCCAGATTACAATGAAAAATACTGAAAAAGCATATATTGATCCCCGAGAATACACCAATGGCGCCTATACCAAAGAAGGTGTGAAGACAGTTGTTGTTGAGAAGATATTAAGAATGTTCGAAGAAGCGGAATCAGACCAGCAAACATTGAAAAAAGTGCTTCGTTGCAATGTTGATATTAATGTTTTTAAGCCATTAAATGACGTGGGAGGCCATGAAGCCGGTGACAAAGCGATTTCTCTCATCACCAAAACATTTAAAGAAGGAAGAACGGCGAAATGGCTGCAGGGTTTAGGAGTAGAAGTATTAATTTCAGCTGAAGGAGGAGATGAATTCGGCATCTCGCTTGTTTCTGAAAAAGTGGAGTTTGCTGACGGAAAGGAATATAAGCTTCCTAATGGCGAGAACTATAGTGGTTCTTTGCAGGAGGTTATACAGGAGTTATTTAAAGAAGATGTAGAAACAGAGTATGAAAAAATAAATTCGCCTTTGATTGATTTCAAAAATCCGCCCACAAAGAATGCGGAAAAAGAAAAAGACAGGCTGAAAATTCCTGATGAATACTGTTATCCGCTGGCCGTTTCCATAGGCGCGGCCACGCTTGAGCAGGGATTGAAAGAGCGCGCCAAGCAGGATTCCATCGCGGAAAAGGGCGCAATTGCTTTATTAAAGGAGATTTACGGCGCAAGTTCATCAATTGCGGAAGATAATATGATGCGGGATAAAGATAAGTTTAAAAAAGAATTAGTAAATGAAGACCATGTCGCTTATGTGCTTAATGAAAAGTACGGAAGAGGTAAATAAGCATAAAAATACTATGAATGAGGAAATCAAGCCAGATAAAAATTTATACAATGCCAGCCAGATGAAAAAAATCATCCAAACCGCAGAAGTATCGCTGTGGCTGGACGGCTATGACGACATTTTTTCCGACTTTGACCCGCGTTCCTATTCCCAGCGCGCCATTTCGGACGATTTTTTGGCTGAAATGGAGAAAGTGGTCAAAGACCGCGGACACGGCAGTTATAAGCTGAAGTTTTTGCTTTCGCCTGAGGCCAGGAATCTGGAATATGAGCAGTTGATAAGAGAGCGACTAAGGCATTTTTTCGGCGTGAAATACCACCAGTTTTCCAAAGAAAAGCAGAGAATAGTCAAACGCGGAATAATATTTGTCTCGCTCGGCATAATTTTAATGTTTTTAGCTTCCTTCATCAAAACCCATATGCATCCCAGTGATTTTTTCTACAATTTTTTGATTGTTTTGGCAGAACCAGCAGGCTGGTTTTTGTTCTGGGAAGGGTTGGCGCGTGCTATGTATAAAGCCGAGGAAATCAGACCGAAAATAGATTTTTACAATAAGATGGCGCGCAGTAAAATTTCTTTTATTTCGTATTAAAATAATCTCTTTATGTCTACACTAATTTCCGGCTCGCTGGCTTATGACTATATCATGGATTTCCCAGACAGCTTTAAAAATCATATTCTGCCAGACCAGATACATATTTTGAATGTGTGTTTTGTGGTAGAAGAGTTGAGAAAGAATTTTGGCGGTTGCGCCGGGAATATTGCTTATACAATGAAACTGCTCGGCGCAGACCCGTTGATTATCGCATCGCTTGGTTCTGACGCAATGGAATATTTGGATTACTTTAAAAATTTAGGGCTCAAGACAGATTATATTTCCGTGATTAAAGGGAAGATGACATCTTCAGCGCATATTACTACTGACAGGGATGACAACCAGATTATTGCCTACCACAATGGCGCAGGCGATTCAGCTATTGATTTGTCGGTTTTTGATGTAAAAGAAAAAATTGATTTAGCGCTTATTACGCCGGCAAAAAAAGAAGCAATGATAAAACACGCCAAAGAATGTCACGAGAAAAAAATTCCTTTTGCTTTTGACCCTTCACATCAATTGACTGCTTTTACTCCACAGGAGTTGATGTTGTTGATCGGCCAGGCAAAGTTTTATATAGGCAATGATTATGAAATGAAGCTAACACAGGAAAAAACCGGCTGGGATGAAAAAGAGCTTTTAAATCATGTTGAGGTATTGATTACGACTTTGGGAGATAAAGGTTCGCTGATTGCTACTAAAGATAAAATTATTGAAGTTGGGATTTGCCCAGCTGTGTCTTGCGATGACCCGACCGGCGCAGGAGATGCTTACAGAGCCGGCTTTTTTAGCGCTTATGTTAAGGGATTAGATTTAAAAACCTGCGGACAGGTCGGCGCGGTCGCCGCCACTTACACAGTGGAAAAATACGGCACCCAAACGCATCATTTTACGATTGAGGAGTTTGAGGAAAGATATAGAAAGGCGTTTGGAGAAAAGATTGATTTATGAAGTCGGGTGTGGTAAAATATCGCTGACTTTATGTTCCTCACTATTTTTCTCTTTATTGTCGGTTTAGGAATTTTAATCGTCGGGGCCGAGTTTTTAGTCCGCGGCGCGGCTTCTTTGGCAAAAAGGTGGGGCGTGCCGCCATTGGTTATTGGCTTAACTATTGTCGCCTTTGGCACTTCCATGCCTGAATTGGTGGTGAATATGTTTTCGGCCGTCCGTGGCTCGGCAGACATTGCAATTGGCAATATCATTGGCAGTAATATTGCCAATATTTTGTTGATTTTAGGGTTGTCTGTTCTCATCCGTTCTTTAAGCGTAAAAGACAGCACTGTCTGGCGTGAAATTCCTTTTGCGCTTTTGGCCATGGTTCTAGTCTATACAATGGGCAATGATGCTTTGTTTGACGGCACTGGTTTTAATGCCTTGACCCGCACTGACGGCTTTTCTTTGATTGCTATGTTTGCAATTTTTATGTTTTACATTTTTAGTCTGGCCAAACAGCAGCAGGGGGAGCCGGAAAAAGTAAAAATTTATGCCGGTTATTGGTCAGCCATTTTTACCGTTGGAGGTTTGTTGTGCCTGTTTCTCGGCGGCAAAATTTTAGTGGACAATGCTGTGATTTTAGCGCATTTAGCAGGATTGTCAGAAGCATTTATCGGCTTGACTATTGTGGCTGTCGGCACTTCTTTGCCAGAATTAGCCACTTCGGTCGTAGCAACCATTCACCGTCATGATGATATTGCGGTTGGCAACATTGTCGGCTCAAATATTTTTAATGTTTTCTGGATTTTGGGATTAACCGCCACTATATTGCAATTGCCGTTCAACCCGAGCACTAATATTGATATTTTGGTTGGCATTGGCGCGACATTTTTATTGTTTATTTTTATGTTCATTTCCACCCGCCGGAAGCTGGACAGGTGGCAAGGCGTGATGTTTTTACTTTTATATTGCGTTTATATTGTTTATCTAATTAACCGCGGGTAACAAAATATTTATGAAAAAACAGGATTATAAAATTAAGAATCTTAAACTGGCTGACTGGGGCAGGAAGGAAATTGAAATCGCGGAAAAAGAAATGGTCGGGCTAATGGCGATTCGTGAAAAGTATACGAAAAAGAAACCATTGAAAGGCGCGAAAATTACCGGTTCTTTGCACATGACGATTCAGACTGCGGTTTTGATTGAAACTTTAATAGCTTTAGGAGCCAAAGTGCGCTGGGCATCTTGTAATATTTTTTCCACTCAAGACCACGCGGCCGCGGCAATCGCAAAAAAAGGCATTCCTGTTTTTGCCTGGAAAGGAGAGACGTTGGCCGACTATTGGTGGTGCACAGAGCGAGCGTTGGACTTTAGCAATGACAAAGGCCCAGATTTGATTGTAGATGATGGCGGAGATGCTACACTTTTGATTCACAAAGGCGTTGAAGCAGAGAAGAACCCACAAATCTTAACGCGAATCTACACGAATGAGGGTGAGGATTTTAAAGAGTTGATGAGAAGATTAAAGTTAGAGTATAAAAAAAATCCAAAGCGCTGGATAAAAACAGCAAAGAAAATCCGCGGTGTGTCAGAAGAAACCAGCACGGGCGTGAGCCGTTTGTACCAGATGGAAAAGCAGAAGAAGCTTTTATTTCCGGCCATCAATGTCAATGATTCAGTCACCAAATCCAAGTTTGATAATGTGTATGGCTGCCGGCATTCTTTAGTTGATGGATTAAACCGCGCCATGGATGTGATGCTTGGCGGTAAAACAGCAGTGGTTTGCGGATATGGCGAGGTCGGAAAGGGCTGTGCCCAATCATTGCGCGGGCAGGGCTGCAGGGTCATAATCACTGAAATTGACCCGATTTGCGCTTTGCAGGCATCAATGGAAGGATATGAGGTCAAAACAGTTGAAGACACGTTAGGCGAGGCAGATATTTATGTGACAGCCACTGGCAATCGGGATGTGATTACTTTGGAGCATATGCAGAAAATGAAAGACCAGGCGATTGTCTGCAACATCGGGCATTTTGACAATGAGATTCAGGTTGAACGTCTGAATAAAGACAAGGGGATTAAAAAAATAAACATCAAATCCCAAGTTGACAAATATGTTTTTGCTGGCGGAAAAGAAATGTATTTGTTGGCCGAAGGCCGGCTGGTGAATCTTGGTTGTGCCACTGGCCACCCTTCATTTGTAATGAGCAATAGTTTTTGCAATCAGGTTCTGGCGCAGATTGAGTTATGGGCGAAAAAATATAAAATCGGCGTGTATATGTTGCCAAAAGAACTTGATGAAGAAGTGGCGCGTTTGCATCTGGACAAAATCGGAGTCAAGCTCACGAAACTAACAAAAGAACAAGCAAAGTATATTGGAGTGGGTGAGAGCGGGCCGTACAAGCCGGGGCATTATAGATATTAAAAAATTCACCATAATTGCTTCTCTTATGCCAGAGGGATTTATCCAAGAAGATTTTTCTTTGTATGCTAAAAAGCCGTGGTATAAAACCGGCCATGGCATTTCTTTTTTAATTTTAATCGGCTTGCTGTCAATAATCATTGTGGCATTCATTACCCTGATGACATATTATGCCTGGCAGCTCAGGTATGGAGACGCGGCAAAGCTCGCTGAACAATTTGAGAACAAAAAAATAAGCATAAGCAGCAGTTTGGCAAACAGCGAAGTAAATAAAGTTGTTATTCCTGACATAGAAAAATACATACAGAACTCTAATCCAGTTTCAGGGGATGCGCAAGCGCCGATTACTGTTATTGAATTCATTGATTTTCAATGCCAATATTGCCAAGAGGCGTATCCGCAGTTCAATGCTGTTAAAGAGAAATACGCGCCAATATTAAGAGTGGTTTTTAAGCATTTGCCGCTAACTGATCTTCATCCAGACACTATGTCAACAGCGAATGCATCTGCTTGCGCCGGCGAACAGGGAAAATTCTGGCAGTATTATGATTTGTTGTTTGTTAATAAGAAATTTTCAGCAGATGATTTGTCGTTTTATGCCGACAAGCTGGAATTAAACAAAGAAAATTTCAACACCTGCCTGCAAGCCGGCAAACATCAGGGAGAAATTGACAAAGATTTATTAGATGCTGTCAATCTTGGCTTGCAGGGAACGCCGACATATTTTATAAACGGTATAAAGCTGGAAGGAGTGATAACAGGGGCAGAATGGGATAAAATCATCCTTGAATTATTAAATGAAAAATAATTTTATGGCCAGACAGCCGAAAAATTTTAT
>CAZHEJ010000011.1:0-4741 GCA_964531615.1 uncultured Gammaproteobacteria bacterium
TATAAAATAGACCCGGCAATTAAAAAATATTTAAACCGCTTGAGCGATTGTTTGTTTGTTTTAGGGAGATTTATCAATAAAAAATTATCAATTAAAGAAAGAACCTGGAAATAGGTTCTTTCTTTTTAACAAGGAGGTTTCAATGAAGAAAATAGAAGCAAAATTAAAACGCAGAAATAGGAAAGGAGGGCATGGGAAGAAGAAACTGGAAAAACCGGAAAAAATC
This sequence comes from uncultured Gammaproteobacteria bacterium, assembly GCA_964531615.1. GTDB lineage: Bacteria > Patescibacteriota > Patescibacteriia > Magasanikbacterales > UBA922 > CAZHEJ01. Next base: position 227 of record CAZHEJ010000011.1, read on the forward strand.
GAGATGAGGAGGCCGTTTGATCCCGAGTATGATCTCGGGCCAAATCACTTTCCTGCCGCGGTAATCCCGCGGTGAATGGAGAATGATGCGTTTTTCCAAAAAGGGGGAGACTATGTCTCCCCTTTGCTCATTTTACTATGCAATTTATGGCAGCGGCGAATTTTCCGTGGGATATAGAATTGAATAAAGAATTGTAATTGAATTTGTGCCGCTGGCCGGAGTCGGACCGGCACGGTCTTGCGACCAAGAGATTTTAAGTCTCTCGTGTATACCAATTTCACCACAGCGGCTCATGGGTAAAAATATACCATATTTTTTTTATTGAAGCAAGGTTCTTGACATTTTCAGAGAGAGCAAGTACTATAAAAAAGCCAAGTTACAAGTGGTAGCGTGGCTGTATTTTAACCTGATCTTTTAAGGAGGTATTTATGCTAGGTTTGATATCGTTTTTGTTAATGGCTATTGGAATAATTCTCCTCGTTTTACTTTGTTTTGACAAAATAAAACGAAGGATGGTGTGTACTAAGGATAGAAAGGAGTATTGGAAAGAGAAATTTTGCCCGGAGTGTGGTCATAAGCTGGTGCGCAGAAAAGATATTGATCACCATTGTCATCATTGCGGGGGAAAAGTGGATATTTCCAGCCGATTTTGCCACAATTGCGGGGCAAACCACGAACTTGTTCCTGTTTTTAAGAAAGTGGAGCAGAAAGTCTAAACACGGGACATTCAGGGTCTTTTTTTCAAAGAGAAGCTTTAGAGCTTCTCTTTACCTTGTAGGAAGGATGATTGTCTGATATATTAAGCTATATTACAATATTCGTTTGCGCTATGGTAATAGAAACCGAGAAAACAAATTCTTTGCGCCGGCGGAGCTTGGAAGGCCGGGAAATCAAGGCAGAGCAGAAAGAAAAACAGGATGACGCTGAACTAGAATCTGCGGCCGCCATGGAGAGGGCCGATGTTTTAATCCGCGAAGCCAAGACCAGCAAAAAACAAATGCAGAATATTGTTCTGCATATGCAAACAGTTTTATCAGCTATTCGTCAGCTGCGCCAGCAGCTTCAGCTGGCAGAAGAGTCAGACGACCCGACGTCAGTCAAACAAGACAAAAAACAGATTGAAGAATTGAAAAAGAAGATTAGAGAATACGGCGACGAACTGGAAAAAATGCGCGGGGATTTGGTCCGCGAGCAGATGGAAGAACTGTCCCGACGTAAAGTCGGGATGACAACAGAAGAATTACAAAGAAAGGCGGAAAAATTAGTTGAAGAGATGATACAGCAGGTAAAGCAATAATTAGTTATTCTCCAATTCATTGTTGTAAATATGCTCGTAAATGCTTATGATTGAGAAGAACAGCGCGGCAATAATCGGCCCGATTACAAATCCAGAGATTCCAAACAGGAAAATTCCTCCTAATGTGGAAAATAGCACTATCAGCGGGTGCATTTGAATATCTTTGCCGACCAGCAGCGGGCGCAACAAATTGTCAATAGTGCTGATTATTAATGTACCGACTAACAAGATGATTATTCCCTGCCAAAAGTTTCCTAATGCCAGCATAATGATTCCTGCCGGAAGCCAAATTAAGAATGACCCAATGCCCGGTATTACAGAAAGAGCTGTCATAATAATGCCCCAGATAAGTGCGCCTTCAATTCCAGTAATCCAGAAAAGCAGACCGCCTAAACAGCCTTGTATGCCCCCGATTATGAATGTTCCTTTTATTGTGGCTCTTACAGTGGAAGTGAATCGTTTGTAGAGCATTGCTTCATGCTGGTCTCCCAAAGGCGATAAGCGCATCAGCCGTTTCAGCATCTGCGGGCCGTCTTTGATGAAAAAAAACAAAGAATAAAACATGATGAAGAGCATGAAGACGAATTTGATGGAATTCTGCGTAAATGCCTTGAGATTATTAAACAGAAAAAGGCTTATATTCTGCGCCGCTTTGGATGCATAACCGGTCCAATTGTCGCGGATGGATTGCAAATACGGATCAAACGGAGTTTTTTCCAGCCAGCCGGCAACGCCCTGCACTTTGTTGATTAAATTGCCTTGCGCTACATTTTGGTACAGGTCAATAGATTCATTTATAACTAAGCTGAATAAAAGAGTAAGCGGGATAAACAGTATTAAAATCACCAGCATTAAAGTTATTATTGAACTGGTGACCTGCCATTTCAAATGCTTACAAATAAATTTGTAGAGCGGATAAAATAGCACGGCTATTACTGCTGCCCAGAAAATCGGGTAAAAGAACGGGCGGAAAACATAAAGCAGGATAATTCCCAGAATCAGGATTAATGAAAAAAAGAAAATATTGCGCATTTTTTGAAAATTAGCGACATCTTTTATCATATATTATTAGTTAGTTTATTAATGCTCTTATTATACCACACTTGACAGGTTTTTCAAACCATAGTAATATATCCTCACTTTAATTTATCCTTCATTTGTTATGGTTATTAAATTGCCAAGCATTTTAGAAATGCTTTCAGCCGGAGTCCACTTCGGCCATCAGGTGTCGCGCTGGCACCCGAAGATGAAACCGTTCATCTTCACTATCCGCAACGGAGTCCATGTAATTGATTTGGAGAAGACGCAGGAAAAAATGAAAGAGACTCTGGAAGCGGTGAAAAAACTTGCTCAAGAAGGCAAGGTTATTTTATTTGTAAGCACAAAACCGCAGGCCAAGGCGCTTGTCAAACAGGCTGCCATAGACTGCGGAATGCCCTATCTTGTTGAAAGGTGGCTGGGCGGGCTTTTGACTAATTATTCTGAATTGAAAAAGCTGATTAAAAAGTATAATACCATGAAAGAGGAGCAGGCAAGTGGGGAATGGGAAAAATACACTAAAAAAGAGCAGGTGAATTTTGCCAAGGAATTGCTGAAGATGGACAAGTCCCTTACTGGTTTGGCCACTTTAACAAAAATGCCGGATGTTTTGTTTATTCCGTCTTTGCAGAGGGAAAAAACCGCTCTGCTGGAAGCGAACAAGATGAAAGTCCAGGTAGTCGGGATTTGCGATACTAATTCCAATCCAGACAAGACTGATTATTTTATTCCGGCCAATGATGACGCTGTTAATGCCATCAAAATGTTGGTTAATTTAGTGAGTGAAGCAGTGAAAGAAGGCAGGGTTGAATATGAAAAGACTAAGGCGAATGTTGTTACTGCTGCACAATAGGTATTTAAAATTCAAAATTATGTCTATTACATCAACTGATATTGCGAATTTGCGCGTCAAGACCGGCGCTGGGATGATGGATTGCAAATCTGCTCTTGAAGAAGCAGGCGGAGTTCAAGAAAAAGCCATTGAAATTTTGCGCAAAAAGGGCGTATTAAAAGCTGCTAAACGGGCAGACAAAATCGCGGCTGAAGGCTTGGTTTATTCTTATATTCACGCCGGAGGCAAGATTGGCGTACTGGTGGAAGTGAATTGCGAGACAGATTTTGTAGCCAAGACTGATTCTTTTAAAGCTTTGTGCAATGACATTGCCATGCATATTGCCGCGTCCGATCCAGAATGTTTATCCAATCTTTTGGAACAGCCATTCATAAAAGATGAGACTGTGACAATTGAAAAAATGCTTCAAGCCAAGACGGGCGAAATCGGCGAGAAAATCACGGTGCGCAGATTTGCGCGCTTCGCGCTCGGCGAGGGGATTGAAAAGAAAAATAAAGATTTTGCTGAAGAAGTTGAGGAACAATTGAAATAAAAAAATTATGATATCTTACTTGCAGGGAAAAATAATCAGCAAAAACAACAACAAAATCACGATTTTAACAGCTTCTGGGGTGGGTTATCAAGTAAATCTTCCGCTGTTTTTATTTTTAGAATTGAAATTAAACCAAGAAGTTGAAATGAATATTTATCTGGCTGTGCGGGAGAATGCTTTGGAATTGTATGGTTTTCAGAATTTAGAGCAAAAAGATTTGTTTATGAAATTTTTAGATGTGAATGGCATTGGACCAAAATCTGCATTACACTTGTTGTCCTTGGGCACAGTGAAAGAAATTTCGTCTGCAATTGCCCGCGGTGATGTTTCTTATCTTACAAAAGTGAGCGGGGTTGGGAAAAAGACAGCAGAGAGGATAGTTGTGGAATTAAAATCTAAGATGGGGGAAAGGGGAATAGGGAAAGAGGAAAGTGGAAGCGAACAATTGGGCGAAGTGGTTGACGCCTTGGTTTCTTTAGGTTATAGTAAAGAGGAAGCCAGACAGATGGTGAAAGATTTGGAAAGCGAAGGGAAAACCAGCGAGGAATTGTTGAAATCAGCTTTACGGGGCCCTGCTGAACGGCGCCCCGCAAGCAAAAGGAAATTTTAATTTAAAAATTTTATATCATATGATTGAAGCGGCTAGGGATTTTAATAGAGAGGCGGAAGCTAAAAGGTTCGAAGGGGAGCAGGATGCCAAAGATAAATCTTTAATGGTAAATTTGGAATATTTTCAAGACCCCGACTATTGGGATGGTTTTTACAAGACTTTAGTAAACAGAGAGGATGTCAAGG
>CAZHEJ010000011.1:4751-22352 GCA_964531615.1 uncultured Gammaproteobacteria bacterium
TTGCTGATGGACCAAGAGTTTAATCAAGCCATGCTGGATTTGCAAAAAATATACAACGCTGTAAAAGGAGAGAAGCTGAAGGTGGATGAAAACAATTTGGGCAGAATTTTGGACATAGTCAGGGACAGATTGGAAGTCAACTGAAAAAATCAAAAACAGCCCTACGTTGCGGGGCTGTTTTTATGAAGACTATAACAAAGTAATGCTCGCCACTTTGTCATCTTCTTCTCCGCCTCTGGCGGAAAATCTCATAATCTTCACACCTTGAGTGGCGCGACCCAGAGTGGAAATTGTCTCAAGCGGAACGCGTATTACTTGTCCCTTCACCGAGATTGCCATGAGGTCGCGTTTTTCTGTATTATTAATTACTTTGGTGCTGATGATTTTTCCGGTTTTCGGCGTCACATTCATGGTTTTAATGCCAGAGCCTCCGCGTCCCTGCACTTTATATTCGCTGACAGGAGTCCGCTTGCCTAGCCCGTTTTCAGACACCACTAGAATTTCCAAGACTTTGTTTTTCACTAATTCTGTTGAAACCACATCCATGCCAACAATATGGTCATTGCCTTTTAAGCGCATGCCGCGCACCCCGGCCGCAGTTCTGCCCATTTGCCTGATATTGGCTTCCCTAAATCTAATGGCTTGCCCGCCGGCTGTGACAATCATAATATCATCCTTGCCAGTTGACGGCCTGACCCATTCCAGGTTGTCTTCCGGCTTTAATTTTAAGGCAATCAGGCCTGAACGCCTTACATTGGCAAAATCTTCCAAAGCGGTTTTTTTACAGGTTCCTTTATTTGTCACCATTACCAGGAATTTATAAGAGCTCACGTCGCTCATTGAAAGAATGGCTGACAGTTTTTCATTCGGAGCCAGCTGCAGAAAATTTACTATGGCCTGGCCCTTTGCAGTTCTTTGCGCCTGCGGAATGTCATAAGCGCGCAACTGGAAGACCCTGCCGCGGGTGGTAAAAAACAAGATATTATCATGGGTGTTGGTGGTAATTAATTGGTCAACCACGTCTTCTTCCTTGGTAGTAACGCCAATCACGCCCTTGCCTCCCCGGCCCTGCGTTTTGAAAGTGTCCGGAGGCACGCGCTTGATATAGCCGTCGCGCGTAGTCATGATAATTGTGGCTTCATTCGGCACCAAATCTTCCATGCTGAATTCTTTGACGCCATGCACCACCAGCTGAGTCCGGCGCTCATCCCCGTATTTTTGCTTGATTTCTTTTGTTTCCTGCTTGATGATTTCAAGAATTTTTTTCGGGCTCTTTAAAATCGCTTCCAATTCTTTTATCAAGCCCATTTTTTCTTTTAGTTCATCGTCAATTCTTTTTCTTTCCAAATTAGCCAGCTGCTGGAGCTTCATTTCCAAAATGGCCACAGCCTGACGGTCAGTAAATTTGAATTTGGACATCAAATTTATTTTTGCTTCTTCTTTGTCTTTTGATTTTTTTATTGTTGAAATTATTTCGTCAATCTTGTCCAGCGCTTTTTTCAGTCCTTCTAAAATATGCGCGCGCTCTTCGGCTTTGGCCAGGTCAAATTCAGTCCTGCGCCTGATTATTGCTTCGCGGTGCTTGACATGCTCTTCCAGCACTGATTTCAGGTTCAGCACGCGGGGCTGGATGCCGTCCACCAGAGCCAGAATATTAAAATGAAAAGTTGTCTGCAAATCAGTAAGCTGGAACAGCCGGTTCAGGACTTTTTTCGGATAAGCGTCTTTTTTCAGCTCAATGACTATGCGCACCCCTTCTTTATTTGACTCGTCGCGCAGGTCTTTTATTCCTTCAACTTTTTTCTCCTGCACTAATTCTGCAATTTTTTCAATTAAGACAGCCTTGTTGATTTGATAGGGAATTTCGCTCACTAAAATCTGGAATTGTTCAGATTTATTTTCCTGTATTTCAGTTTTTGCTCTTATCACCACCCCGCCCTTGCCGGTTGAATAGGCCAGAGCCAGGTCTTTTTTATTATAAATAATGCCGCCGGTCGGAAAATCCGGCCCCTTAATCAGTTCTGTTAAATCTTCAACTGTGCAATTAGGGTGCTCGATTAAATAAATAATGCCGTTGCATAATTCCCCAAGATTATGCGGAGGAATATTAGTGGCCATGCCGACTGCAATGCCCATTGTTCCGTTCAAAAGCAGATTCGGCAGTTTGCTCGGCAAAACTTTTGGCTCTTTATGCGACCCGTCGTAGGTTGGCGAAAAATTAACAGTATTTTTTTCAATATCCAAAAGCATTTCCTCGGCAATGGCAGACAGTTTTACCTCTGTGTAGCGCATGGCTGCGGCGCTGTCGCCGTCCATTGAACCAAAGTTCCCTTGGCCATGCACCAACGTGTGGCGCATGGAAAAATTTTGCGCCATTCTGACCAGAGAGTCATAAATTGCCGCATCCCCGTGCGGGTGGTATTTGGCCATTACTTCGCCGACCACATGGGCTGATTTGCGGAATTTTGCGCTATGCTTCAGCCCTATATTCCACATTGCATAAAGAATCCTGCGGTGCACGGGTTTCAATCCGTCGCGGACATCAGGCAGGGCGCGCGAAACAATCACGCTCATGGCATAATCAAGATATGAGGTGCGCATTTCGTCAATAATCTGAATCGGTTCTATTTTGCCTGCCGGGTCAATCTGCAGTTTTTCCTGCGGCGCGGGTTTTTTAAGCATAATTAATTGGCTGAAGAAGTATTTAATTTATTGATTATATTCGCCAGTTCCTGCTTAACAGCGCTTTTTTCGTCTGTCTTTTGGATGCTGGTTTTGTTTTCCGAATCATTTAAAAGCTTTTTGAAATCCTGTGTCGCGCTGTTGAGAATGCCTTGTTTCTGCTTGGCGGTTTTTGCTATAAAAGCCTGAATGTTAAAAATCCATAGCGCGAAAATTATGGCAGTAAAGACTGCTACCCCCATCCACAGCCAGCGTCTTTTTTTCTTCTCATCGCTATTATCGGGCCTTTTATATTCTACATGATGTTCAAGAATCAATTCAGGCAATTTGTCCACTGCCTGTTTAATTGCCTTTTGCACAATTTTTTCTTTTTTTCGTGTTGGCATATTTTCACTCTTTACCCAACACCATAACCTGCGTGTCTTCTGCGGGCAGGTCTTTTTTCTTGATAATGATTTTTTTCTCCGGGGCCTTGCCGTTTCTTATGCCCATGGCTTTGAGAAATGAACTTACTGGTTTTGCTTTGGGGTCATTGTCGCTCTGGCAGGCGATTGGAATGACAATCTTCGGCTCCAAATCATTTATTTCCTCTACTGCCTTGTCAGGCTCATAGCCGTCATTTCCGCCAACAGGAATGAATAAAATATCAACATTGGAAAGTGCTTCCAGCTGGCGGTCATTGAGCGGTTTTTTGCACAAGCCCAAATGAGCGGCGCTCAATTGCTCGCTGTCAATTCTAAACATTATTTTGCCGGGTTCATCGCCTTCAATGGCAGTAATTAATACGCCGTTTGTTTCGCATTCGCCGGGGTCAGACAGGATAAAAGCATTGTCAGACAAGGTAATGGAATTTTCTTTTCCGCGGGTGTAGAGCCCAATGTCAGGAGCTAAATTGCGCGGAAAAGCGCCCTGTTCAGGCTTGTACGGGTCAATGACAATTATCACTTCTTTATCCGCCGGCTTGGTTTGGATTTTTACGGCTGTATTGCCCAGCCAAGATATGTGCATAGGTGAAATTATTATACAGGTTTTTTTGGAAAAGAGCAAGCCTTAAAAGGGGGTAAGATGGGCGGATTTAGCGTCTTTCCAGAGGGGGGTTGGTGTGTTATAATGAGAGAAAATATGGCCAATGTAAACAGTAAACTCAAAAAAGGTGAAGTGGTGATTTACAAAGCGCCTAAAGGCGAAGCGCGCGTGGAAGTGCGGCTGGAAAAAGAAACCGTGTGGCTGACTCAAGCGCAAATTGCCTTGCTTTTTGGTACGCAAAGACCGGCTATCACCAAACATTTAAACAATATTTTCAAAACAGGCGAATTAAATGTAAAATCAGTTAGTTCCATTTTGGAACATACTGCCGCTGACAGGAAAACCTACCAGACGCAATTTTATAATCTCGATGTTATTATCTCTGTGGGTTATAGGGTTAATTCTCAACGCGCCACTCAATTCCGCATTTGGGCCACTAAGACGCTCAAGAATCATTTGATCAAGGGCTATACCATTAATGAAAAACGGCTAATAGAGGCGCGGGAGAAATTCAACGAGCTTCAAAATGCCATTTCTTTTTTGCGGGAAAAATCGCGAAAAGAATTATTAGCAGGACAGTCCCAGGAGATTTTAAACTTAATAGCCAATTATTCCAAGACCCTTTTTCTTCTTGAACAATATGATACAGGGACATTGGTTAAACCCAGGGGCGCCAAAGCCAAATTTATTTTAAACTATGAGGATTGCGTCAAAATTATCAAAAATATCAAAACTGAACTAGCCAGCCGGAAAGAAGCCGGTGATTTATTCGGTTCGGCGAGAGGCGGGGCTTTTGAGGGGATTATTAAAAATCTTTATCAGACCTTTGAGCGCAAAGAGCTTTATGCCACCCTTGAAGAAAAAGCGGCCCATCTTTTATATTTTGCGGTAAAAGACCATCCGTTTTCTGATGGCAATAAGCGCATTGGTTCGTTTTTGTTTATTTATTTTCTGGATAAGAACAAATGTCTTTATAAAGAAAGCGGAGAGAAGAAGATTAATGACAATGCCTTGGTCGCCTTGGCGCTTTTAATTGCCGAGAGCAATCCCAAAGAAAAAGACGTGATTATTAAGATAATAATGAATTTGATAAAATGATAAAGTAATTAATTACTTACATAATTACGCACATAAAATTATGTGTTGGTGCTTTGCAATTATAAATAACAAATTAGCGGGGGTGAAAAAATGATTTAGCTTGAAAATTTTAAAAAGGTGGTATAATGAGATGAAAATATGAATCAAAACCAAGCGAAAGAAAAAATTAAAGAATTGGTTGAGAAATATAATGTTTTGTCAGAATCTGAAAGAAATAAATATAACGAGGAAGAGACGAAAAATTATTTTATTCGCCCGCTTTTTGAAGCACTTGGCTGGGATTTTGCCAAGAGCAATGAGGTTGCAATGGAGAGGGGATCTGTGGGAAAAAGAGCGGATTATGAATTTAAATTGAATGGCATACCAAAAGTTTATCTTGAGGCCAAATCCATCAGGACTGATTTGAATTTGGAACAGCACGCGAGGCAGGCAATTAATTATGCATGGAATAAGGGTGTTACTTGGGCGGTTTTGACTGACTTTGAAAGCATCAAAGTGTTTAATGCACAAGGTCAATCAAAATTATTGGCCGATAAATTAGTATTTGAAATACCGGTTGCAAAATATCTGACCGACGAGAGATTGTGGCTTTTATCAAAAGAGAGTTTTTTGGAGGGTGGTTTGGACCAATATGCCGAAAAATACGCCAAAAAGATTAAGAAACAGACAGTCAATGAAAGTTTATTTGGGGATTTGCGTGTGGCGCGTGAACATCTGACCGAAAGTTTTGGCATGTGGAACAAAGAAGTGGACAAGGAAACTTTGGACGAGGGCGTGCAAAAAATCTTAGATAGATTGGTATTTGTTCGTGTTTTGGAGGATAGGGGTTTAGAGCCGCCGATTTTGAAACAAATGATTCATGAGCGTGAAGCCAAAGGCACCAATGTGCAATTGTTTGATTTGTTGATTAAAAAATTCCGCGAGCTTGACGAGTATTACAATTCAAATCTTTTCAGTCCGCATGCCTGTGAAAAATGGGTGGAATATGACGATAAACTCAAAAAAGTGATTTTGCTGTTATATGGCGGCGGCACTTATGAGTATGATTTTAAACAGATACCTGCTGATGTCCTTGGCGGGGTGTATGAGAGCTATTTAAGCTACATTGCCCAAAAGCTAATAGAAGTGGATAAAGAAGGAAAATCCGGCAAATTATTGAAAGTGGAGGATAAGAAAGAAATGAAAGAAAAATCGCGCAAGAAACGAAAAGAACAAGGCATTTATTACACCCCCAAATTTATTGTTGATTATATTGTCAAAAACACTTTGGGAGAGAAATTAAAAGAGGTTAAAACAGTTAATGAGTTGAAAAAAATAAAAGTGCTTGATCCGGCCTGCGGTTCTGGTTCGTTTCTTACTGTGGCCTTGGAAACTATAAATGAGAAATATAAAGAATTTAATTCACCGGGGGATCAAACTACGAAAACAACAATCTTATTAGAAAATATTTATGGCGTGGATTTAGACGCGCAGGCAGTGGAGCTGGCGCATTTGAATTTGCTTATAGACGCTTTGGATACTAGAGCCAAACTGCCGAAGTTAGCTAAAAATATTAAAAATGGCAATTCACTTATTTCCGGCGCAGAGGAAGAATTGAAAAAATATTTTGGCGACAGTTGGCGTAACAAAAAGCCGTTTGATTGGAAAGATGAGTTTAGTGATGTTTTCAAGCAAGGTGGTTTTGATGTGATTATTGGTAATCCACCTTGGGGGGCAAATATAGATAGTGACGTTAAATATTTTGAAGAAAAATATCCCAACTCCACAAAATCTTATAAGGATATTTATAAAATTTTTATTGACAAGTCATTATCATTGTTAAAGTCAGGAGGTGTGTTGGGTTTTATCGTACCAAACACATTTTTGTATCAACCGCGTTATGAAGATATAAAAAAAGTTGTAAATAAATACGAAAATTTTGTTATCAATTTAGGTGAGAAAATTTTTCATAATGTACAGTTGCCGTCTTGTATTTTGATAGTAATTAAACAGAAAGGCACAAATAAATTTGTAGCTGATTTGACTAGAGAAAAGAGAGAATTATTGGCGAGCAAGATATGGAAAGCTGGAAGTGGCTCGCCACAGGATAAAGCAGTAATAAAAGATACAGGCGTAACTTTTGATGAGGTGTTTTTATTAAAAGACGCTGGTATTAATTATCAAGCAGTGTCGGTTGGTAAAGGTGCGAAAGGGAGTAGTAAGCTGAGTGAGCAATTATTTTATGAAGGTAAGCAGGAAAGTAAAGAAGATATGGAATATTGGAAGGGTTCTCATATTAATAGATATTTTATTCAAGATAGTACAGGATATTTCGTCAGAACTAACTATCAAAATTTTAAACAGGCTAATGAGCAAGTCATTTTAAATAAAAATTTTTTTGTTCTGTCTCCTAAGATCATTTGGAGACAAACAGCGAGTTCAATAATAGCTACCATTGACGTAAAAGGTATTTGGTGGGGAAGAAGTATTATAGGTGCTATCTTGAGTGAAAAATACAAAAATAGCGTTGATATTTATTATGCCTTGGTGATATTCAATTCTAAATATATTAATTATTTATATCATCAAAAAGTTTTAGAAACAGGCAAAGTTTTCCCGCAAGTTAAATTAAAATATTTGCGCGATTTGCCTTTTGTTATTGGCAATAAAAAACAGCAGAAATTATTGTTAGATTTAGCTAAAAAAATGATAGACCTAAATAAACAATTTCATTCAACTCCAAAAAATTCGGAAAAATATAATTCTCTAAAATCAGAGATAGAAAAAACTGACAAACACATCGACCAGCTCGTCTATAAACTCTACGGTCTCACGCCGAAGGAAGTTAAAATTGTTGAAGGGGAAATGGAGAGGAAGAAGTAAATTATCGTGCACCGAAGGAGATTTTGAAGGAGATTAGGGAGAAAGAGAAGAAACTGATAATCTAATTTATCAAAGTTTGAGTTAAAAAATATGGCAAAACAAATAGTTAGATTTCGAGCAGTTAAAACCGTGAAAAAACCAGTTATTGTTAAATTTAGAACAAAAAATGGAGAAACTGTTTCCTTTCGAGCAGTTAAAACCGTGAAAAAACCAGTTATTGTTAAATTTTCTACTAAAAAACGAAAATAAAATGAGGTATATTTACTTAGACAGTAACATTCTTATAGCATATTTTACAAAAGATAGAGTTGAAAAAGATAAAAATAAGATGGTTTCCGAGGCCTTAGATGTTTTTGCACAATCTCAAGATTTTCAACTTTGTATTTCGATGTGGACAATCGCAGAGATGGTAAACATTTTAATTTCCAATAAAAAAATGAAAGCTGGTAAGGTAGCTGAAATTGAGAGTGATCTTATTAACGAGAAAAGATTGGGAGACTTAAAGATTAAATTTGTTGAAGTAAGTCCTAGAAGTGATTACGATTTTACGGAATTCTTTTATCATATTAGGAAGGGTATTTTAAGATATCATTCTGGTGTTGGAGATATAATTCATAGTGTTATTATGAAAAATAACGGAATAAAAAATATTTTGACATTTGACGAAAAAGATGATTTTAAGCAGATACCCAATCTGACTGTACTACATCCCAAAATTATTAAGAGAGAAAAATAAAGACAGTTAATTTATTAATTAACCCCACGAAGCCCGCTCAAAAGCAAAATAGCTTTTGGAGCAGGTAAAAATCAAAATTGAAAAAATGATTGAGAAATAAAATTATGGAGAAAGATAAATTAAAATGGGAATTTATAACAAGTCCAAATTATTGGCAAGGAAGAAAGGCCCCGTGTACTGTTCTGGTTTACCATTATACCGCTGATGGGCCAATAGAGAAGACTGTAAAATTTTTTCAGCAAAAAGATAAAACTTCAGCGCATTTTTTAATTGAGAGGAACGGAAAAATTGTTCAGATGGTTAAATTAACGGATAGGGCGTGGCATGCTGGTGATTCTATATGGAAAGGAGTTAAGGATATCAACAATTTTTCTGTCGGTATCGAACTCTGCAACTGGGGGCCATTAAAAAAGAAAGGAAATGATTATTTTTGCTGGCCGAATAATTACTCGCAAAAATTTACAGGAACAGAACCGTTTAAAAACGACAAAGGCGGCTTCTGGGAGAATTACCCAGATGTGCAGATTAAGGCATTGGTTGAAATTAGTAAATATATATTAGAGCAATTTTCCACAATTACATTAGATAATATTGTTGGTCACGAAAATATCGCTCCAGATAGAAAACAAGATCCTGGACCCGCTTTTCCGTGGGACGCCGTAAAATCTGAATTAAAGAAGTGGTTAGACGGAGGAGATAGCATTGATGAAATCCAAGAAGCGAAACTACCAGAAATCAAAGAAAACATTGAGCAAACAACCATAGAAGATAAAAAAGATTCGAATGACAAAGAATTTATAAGGCAAATAAAGGAAAGGTCGGGCGACAGAAAAGGTGATAATTCATGGTTTAAAAATATTTTCCCGAGCATACTAAATTTTTTGTCTAAATACATTAAGAAAAAATAATAATATGAAAAAACCGCTTTCGGAAAAATTTGTAAAGCGATCCATTATCAAATGGCTTTTTCGGAATGGTTGGGGTAGAAATTTAGAAGTCGGTGAATTGCGAGACCAAGGAGTGGATATAAGGGTTAAAAACAATAAAGTTTCTCGGTTTTTCTTAATTGAAACAAAGAGCGAAGGAAAAACAAGACAGGTTAGTGAGAGTACTTTTGTTCATTCCTTGGGCCAAATTATAACTAGGATGAAAACCGGCGGGGCAACGCGTTATTATTACGGCTTGGGCCTGCCAGAATCAAACGCCAAAATCGCAATTCGCCGAGTTCCTTGGCAGGTTGCCAAGAAACTTTTACTTTACATTTTTTCTGTGGATAAAACTGGAAAAGTTAAACAATATTCGTGGCAAGAACTTAAAAAGATTCAATAGGCGGCGCGCCCCGCTTTGCGGGGCAAGAAAATTAGGAGAATAAATTTGTGAACTGCCAAAAAGAGAAAAATTTAAAAACTTGTCCCTGCACTTATTTACCCGCCGGAGAGGCGGGCCATGGCTGTCCGCGGAAGGGGATTTGTTGCGAGTGCCTGCATCACCATCTAGCCAACAAAGAACTGCCGGCTTGTTGTTTTTCTCCAGTTGCGGAAAAAACGTACGACCGCTCAATTGAGAAATTTGTTGAAGATAGGGAAAAGTAAGATATAAAATATATGCTCGTATTTATAGACGACTCCGGCGATCCGGGGTTTAAATTAGATAAAGGTTCAAGCAAATTTTTTGTAATATCTCTGGTGATATTCAATGATAATTTAGAAGCTGAAAAAACAGACACAGGCGCAATACGTCGGTCTTACAGTGAAGAAAAGACGGACAAAGATATTTACAAGGGAATTATTAAAAAGCACATTACCAGTGAATGGAAATTTAAATAAAAAAACAGCCCCTTACGGGGTGTTTCCAACCTTGTTTCCTAGACTGGTGACCCAGCCACGCCACCATCCGGTGACAGTTCGGAGAACAGGTTTTTGTATTTACATTATAATACATGTCTGAAAAATTTGCAAGTATTTTACAGTTTTTTGGCTTATTTTAGATAAATTTAATTGTGGATAAGTCAGAATATGCCAAAAAACAAACTTTATGAACGGACAAAATCGCGATAATATCAAAATCACTTTTGCGAGGTCTTCCGGAGCGGGCGGGCAAAATGTTAATAAGACCTCAACAAAAGCCGTTGTGCGTTGGAGCGTTGGAAAGTCGCGGGTTTTTTCGGAAGTTGAAAAAGCAAGAATCAGATTAATATTAAAAAACAAATTAAATAATAATGATGAGATTGTTTTAATGTCAGAAGAAGAACGGTCGCAATCGCAGAACCGCGCGCTGGCAATTTCCCGCCTGCAAACGTTGGTGGCTCGAGCTTTGCGTGTGCCGAAGAAACGCCGGCCGACCCGGCCTACCAGGGCCTCCAAATTAAGGCGGATTGAGTTTAAAAAAATACGATCGCAGGTAAAGGCAGGGCGGAGGACTCTTGAATAACATGAATAATCGCCCTTGACAAGCCTCTGCCCTTCTGTTAAAATGCCTTTGCTTAATACCCCTTCGGGGGACTTGTGTGGAACAGGCGTTGCCCGCAGGTTAAATTAATTTTTAACTTAAAAAACGCCTAAAACGCACATAATGCGTTTTTTAATTTTTTATATTTATGACCAAAGACGTTCAATCAGATGAAGGCTCAAAAAAGGGCTTTTTGGAGCTGATTAAAGACTTCTTTTCCAAGCTTCCCAAAGAAGGGGATTTGGTGAAGGGCAAAGTAATATCCATTGACAACGGAGCTATTCGTTTAGACATTAACGGAGTGATTACCGGCGTAGTGCGCGGGCAAGAATTATTCAATGAATCCAGCCAATTTGGGAATCTTAAAATCGGCGATGAGGCGGAGGCCACTGTTTTGGAAACAGAAAATGAAAACGGCGAAATGGAGCTGTCTTTCAGAATTGCCGGCCACAAGCTGATTTGGAACAAGATGATGGATTATATGAAGGACGGCATTACTGTTGTTGCCAAAGTCATTGAAGCGAACAAGGGCGGTTTAATAATGCAGGTGGATGCCTTGTCCGGCTTTATGCCAGTTTCCCAGCTTAATCCAGACCATTACCCGCGCGTGCCGGGCGGGGACAAGAACCGGATTTTGGAGCATTTGCGCAGTTTGGTCGGCAAAGAACTGCAGGTAAAAGTGATTGATGTCAACGAGGCAGATGATAAATTGATTGTGTCTGAAAAAGCTGTCTGGGAAGACGAGCAGAAAGCTGTTTTAGAATCATACAAAGTCGGCGATATTATTGAAGGCGAAGTGAGCGCGCTCACTGCCTTTGGAGCTTTTATCAAATTCGGGGAAAATATGGAAGGCCTTGCGCATATTTCTGAAATTGTCTGGCAGAGAATTGACCATCCGCGCGATGTTTTGAAAGTCGGCAGCCAAGTCAAAGCCCAGATTATTGATATCAATAAATCAAAAATTTATTTATCCATGAGGCGCTTGGTGGAAGACCCTTGGAAAAAAGTCAAGGATAAATATAAAACAGGGCAGATTGTGGACGGGGTAATCCACAAAATTGAGCCGTTCGGCCTGATGGTTAAATTGGATGATGACATCCACGGTTTGGCGCATTTGAGCGAATTATCAGACACTGCGGTTAATGTTGATCAGTTGAAAGAGCAGTTTAAAATCGGCCAGACATGCAAGTTTGAAATTATCACCATTGAGCCTTCAGAGCACCGTCTGGGCCTGAAACTTGAAGGCGTTAAAGGCAGAAAAGAAAAAAAAGACCACGTAAAGTCCGACTTGACGTCGGACCACGCGGCAGGAGATGCGCAGACTGAAAATATATAGTATAATCAGTATAAATCTGTTTAAATCAATGCTATGAAGAATTTAGTCAAAAATTTCGCTTTGATTGTTTTTTCTCTGCTTTTAGTTGCTTCTCTGCTTAGTTTTTCTTCTGCCGGCAAGCAAGAGACTGAAAAAACCAGCGTCAACCGCCTGTTGGCTGAAATAGACAAAGAGCAGGTAAAAACAGTTGAAGTTAAGGGCGATAATATTTTGGTTACTTTAAAAGATGAAAAAGCTCCCCAGCTGGAAATTAAAAAAGAATTGGGGCAGTCTTTTTCCAATCTGTTAAGTGATTATAAAGTTGATACGGACAAATTAAATAAATTTGAACTGGTGGTTAAAGAAGAGTCAGGTTTTTCTTATTGGCTCGGAGTATTGTTGCCGATTTTAATTCCGACTCTGGTAATCATCATCATCATATATTTTATGACCCGCCATGTGCAGGGCATTAACAACAGGGCTATGGGTTTTGGGCAAAGCGCTGCGCGCCAATCCAAACCGGATGATAAAGATAAAAAGACATTCAAAGATGTTGCCGGCGCCAAAGAGTCAAAAGAAGAGCTGATGGAAATTGTGGAATTTTTGAAAGACCCGAAGAAGTTCACGGTTATGGGCGCTAAAATTCCCAAGGGGGTTTTGCTGATGGGTTCGCCCGGCACTGGCAAAACTTTATTAGCCAAGGCTGTGGCTGGCGAAGCCAATGTGCCGTTTTTTTCCATTTCCGGCTCTGAATTTGTGGAAATGTTTGTCGGCGTCGGCGCTTCGCGCGTGCGCGATTTGTTCAACCGGGCTAAAAAATCAGCGCCGGCAATAGTTTTTATTGATGAAATTGACGCTGTCGGGCGCAAGCGCGGCGCAGGCCTGGGAGGTTCGCACGACGAGCGGGAACAAACACTGAATCAAATCTTAGTTGAAATGGACGGCTTTGACCCGAATCTCGGCGTAATCGTAGTAGCTGCCACCAATCGCCCTGATGTGCTTGACCCAGCATTGTTGCGCCCCGGCCGTTTTGACAGGCGCGTAGTTATTGATATGCCGGATATAAATGACAGGGAAGAAATTTTGCATGTGCATGCTGTTAACAAGCCTTTGTCCAGCGAAGTGTCATTGCGCAAAATAGCAGAAAGGACGCCGGGCTTTTCAGGCGCTGATTTGGCCAATCTTTTAAATGAAGCGGCCATTTTAGCAGTGCGGCGGGGCAAAAAGCCGATTGACATGCAGGAAGTTTTGGAAAGCATTGAAAAAGTAATGATGGGCCCGGAGAAAAAATCAAGAGTGATTACAGAGCAGGAAAGAAAAATGACTGCCTATCATGAAGCCGGGCACGCCTTAGTCGGGCATTTTTTGCAGAATTGCGACACAGTCAGGAAAGTTTCAATAATCGGCCGCGGTTTGGCTGGCGGATATACATTGAGCATGCCGGAAAAAGACGTGCGGTATATCACTTTAGCCAAATTCAAAGACGATCTGGCCATGATTTTAGGCGGTTATATGGCTGAAAAAATAATTTACGGCAATGAACAGCTGTCAACCGGGCCTGCCAGCGATTTAAAAAAAGCCACGCAAATGGTTACCTCTATGGTTATGCAGTTTGGCATGAGCGACAAGCTCGGACCGCGCATGTATGGAGACCGCGAAGAACTGATTTTTTTGGCGCAGGAAATCCATGAAAAGAAAAATTACAGCGAGAAAATTGCTGAAACGATTGATGCTGAAATCAACTCTTTGCTGGAAGGGGCTAAAAAAACAGCCGGCGAGATTATAAAATTGCATCGTCCGCAGATGGACGCGCTGGTTGCAGTGTTGCTTCAGAAAGAAACAGTTGAGCAGGAAGAATTCGCGCAAATCATGGATTCTTAAATAAAATTTGCTTTTGTGGTATAATAGGTTTGAATTATTAATCATATGCACGAACCGCTTTACCGCGAAGCTTTGCTTAAGGGCTGGCAATTGGCCTGGAAACACAAGCTATTGTGGCTATTCGGCTTTTTCGCGATTTTTTTAGGGCAGCTTGGATTATTTGATTTAGCCGCAAAAATATTTTCTGTTGCCGCTGGCGCGGGTTTTTCTTCTTGGCTGGTAATACCCGCTGTAATTGCCAATCTGATGAATGGCGCATCAATCAGCCTGCCTTTGGACGTCTGGGTCTGGCTGTGCTGGCTGTTTCTGATTTTGGCCGGATTTTTCCTGTTTTTTATTTTTATGGCCGTTGTTTCGCAGGGCGCTTTGATAAAATCAGCGGCGCAGTTTGCTGAAAAAGGCTCTTTGCCTGATATAAACAAGGCCTGGCACGCTGGCGCTAGGCATTTTTGGCGCTTGTTGGGAATTAATTTTATAAAAAAAATTATAATTATAGCGATTGCCTGCTTCATCGGCTATTTAGCATCTTGGTTTTTGCAGTCCATAGGCTTTGGCACAATGGGAATTTTTCTGCTTGGGTTTTTGCTGGCAGTATTTATTGGCATGATTGTGTCGTTTTTAGCAATTTATGCCGCAGGCTATGTGGTGGTTGAAGAATATTCTTTTTTCAAATCACTGGCAGGCGCAATCAAGCTGTTTTTTGGCCACTGGCTTGTTTCAATTGAGGTTGGCGCTATTATTCTTTTAAGCAATTTGGTGCTTTGCGCAGCTGCAATAATTGGTTTTGCAATTTCATTTTTGCCGGCTATTGTTTTATGGCCGGCCGGAGCCCTGCTCGGCAGTCCAGCCATAAGTTTGAGCGGTTTGGTTGCCAGCGGTTTGATATTTCTGCTGTTTTTCGCCTGGCTGAATTCAGTTTTTACAGTTTTCACCACTTCTGTCTGGACGCACTTATTCATGAAAATGCATCATCAGGGAATAGCCAGCAGGATTATCCATTGGTATAATTGGCTTGGCAGAATTTAATTTTATGGGTTCAGACTCTAATAACAAGCATTCAACCCTGAGTTTGGCTTCAGATGAAGTGGCTTTGAAATTAAAAAAGAAAATGGGGCTGGTGAGCGCCAAGGAAAAAGAAAAAGAAACTTCCAAGCTGGCTGCGCAGTTCGGCCTGCCCTATATAGATTTGGAAAAATTTCCCGTCAGCCAGGAGTCTTTGAGGCAAATCAGCCGTGAAGAAGCAGAAGCATTGGGTTTGGTCTGCTTTTATTTTGCCCAGGATGAAATACGTTTTGGCGCTTTGGACCCGGGCCGCGAAGGAGTCAGGGAGAAAATCAGCGAAATTGAAGAAAGAAACCATGTTAATAGCGGTTTATACGTAATTTCTGTCAAGAGTTTTGAACGTGTGCTAAAGCTTTATGACACTTTGCCGACAATAAAGCCAATTACCAAAGATATTGAAATTCATCAGGAGGATTTAGATAAAGTAAAAGCAGAAGTGACGGATTTTAAATCTTTCCAGGCATTGCTTGACAGGCAAAGCACGACTGATTTGGTTACTTTGATTTTAGGCGTGGCTTTAAAATTAGATGCTTCTGACTTGCATGTGGAAGCTGAAGCTGAAAAAGTGGTAATTCGCCTGCGTCTGGACGGCATTTTGTATGATGCCGCAACTTTGAAAAAAGATGTTTTTCCGCGCCTGATTTCACGCCTTAAGCTTATTTCCTCGCTAAAAATAAATATTGTTGACAAGCCTCAAGACGGCCGTTTTTCCATGAAACTGAAAGACGGCGATATTGATGTGCGCGTTTCCACTCTGCCGACAATTTATGGAGAGAGCGTTGTTATGCGCTTGTTGCGCCAATCGCGCCAGGGCTTTAGTCTGGACGAAATGGGGCTTAAAGGGGAGGCTTTAGCGCGCTTAAAAGAGGAAATCAGCAGGCCAAATGGCATGATTATGACGACTGGCCCGACTGGTTCTGGAAAGACAACCACTATGTATGCCATTATGCAGGTTTTGAATGAGCCGGGAGTTAAAATCATTACTTTGGAAGATCCGGTTGAATACAAAATGGAGGGCATAAACCAGAGCCAGATGGATGAAAGCAAGGGTTATACTTTTGCTAAAGGCCTGCGCTCAATACTGCGCCAGGACCCTGACATTGCCATGGTCGGAGAAATCCGCGATTTGGAAACCGCGGAAATCGCCATTCAGGCAGCTTTGACCGGGCATTTGATTTTATCCACCATCCATACTAACAGCGCTGCCGGAGCAATTCCGCGCTTTTTGGCTATTGGCGCAAAGCCGTTTCTTTTGGCGCCGGCTTTGAACTGCATTATAGGGCAGAGGCTGGTGCGCCGAATTTGCAAGCATTGCATAATTGAAGAAGAGCGGGATTCAACAATACAGTCGCGCATGGACAAAGCATTGGCAACAATGCCGGAAAAAGAAAAAGCCAAAATTGATTTGAAAAATATAAAAACTTATAAAGGCAAGGGATGCAAAGAATGCGGAGGGCTCGGCTATAAGGGGAGAATAGGAATTTTTGAAATTTTTTCCATTGACGAGGAAATTGAGCAGATTATATTGAGCGGACGCGTTTCAGAATACGCCATTGAAGAGAATGCGGTTAAAAAAGGAATGATTACCATGGTTCAGGACGGCATATTAAAAGCGATAGATAAGATAACTTCTTTAGAAGAAGTGTTCCGCGTGATTGATTAAATTCATTTTTTGTTGTAAAATATCATAAATAATAACTAAATTTATGACGCCAAGAAGAAAGCAGACCAATGAGGAGGTTTTTCGCCAAGAAAGCCAGCCAGTGCATTTTTATAAATTTGTGGCTGTCACTTTTTTATTAATCACCGTTATTCTGCTTGGTGTGATAATATTTATTTCCAATAAAAAAGCAACCATTACTGTTTCTGTTAAATCAGAACCGGTTGAAGCGAGCGAAAATTTAATTATTGGTGAAAAAGACAGTCAAGTTGACGGAAAAACAGCCACAGTGAAAGTTAGCTTGAGTAAAAAATTCAATCCAACCGAGGGGCGCGAGGAAGAGTCAGTGGCTACTGGCAGAGTAATTCTGCATAATGAAACAAGTTATAACCAGCCTTTGGTTGCAACTACGCGCCTTTTAACTGCTGATAATATAATGTTCCGCCTTAGTGACCGCGTTGTTGTTCCGGCATTAGGAACTGTTGAAGCCGGCGTATATGCTGACCAGCCGGGCCGTGAAAGCGAGATAGGCCCGTCTAAATTCGCTATTCCAGGTTTAAATAAGAATAAACAGTCAGCAATTTATGCCATATCTGACCAGCCAATGGCCGGCGGTTTGAAAAAGGTCGGCATTTTAGGGGAAAACGACTGGAAAAAAGCGCAGAGCGAAATGCTGGCTGATTTGGAAAAATTAGGCAGGGAAAAATTATCTATTTTAAATCAGGAATACAGCGGAGTTTATAAAATTATAGAAAATAAAATAGAAAGTTCAAGCAAAGTCGGGGATGAAGGAAGCGAATTTGAGATTCAAGGCAGCGCAGTGGTGGCCGG
>CAZHEJ010000011.1:22362-23997 GCA_964531615.1 uncultured Gammaproteobacteria bacterium
TTACAAGCCAGAACAGCTGAAGCAGATAGTTGACAAGAAACTGCGCGAAAAAATCGTCAGTGATGACCAGGTTCTTACAATAAATGAGCAGGTGCCGGCAGTGAGCCCGGAAAGCTACAATGCTTCCTCAACCGCGGCAGTCGTCAATGTTTTTGGAAGCGGTCTGGTGACTTTGAACCCGGAAAGCAAATTATTGGCTAAAACCGTATTTTTCGGGAAGAGCCGCGACGAAGTGCGGAGGTATCTGCTATCGCTGGATTATGTTAATGGGGTGGAAGTGAAATTCAGCCCGGCTTGGATGCTTTCAGTCCCATCAATTGCTGAAAATGTGAGCGTGATTATAAAGAATATCCAGTGATTCTATGGAAAAAGGCAAGCAATTAGAACAAATACGCCATTCGCTCTCTCATCTGATGAGCATGGCAATTTTAGAAAAATATCCGCAGACAGGCTTGGGAGTCGGGCCTGTTATTGAGGACGGCTTTTATCAGGATTATGATTTACCAGAATCAATTTCAGAAAATGATTTTGAATGGATAGAGAAAAAAATGCGCGGGCTGATTGCTGAAAACATCAAATTCATCCAGACAGACGGGGATTTTGCCGCAGCTTTGAAATTTTATAAAAATGACCCATATAAAACAGAACTTATTAAAGATTTAAAAACAGCGGGGGAAAAGAAAGTAAGTTTTTTTGATTCTGGCTGGTATCATAATCTATGCAAGGGCCCGCATGTGAAAAATACCAAGGAAATCAATCCGGACGCTTTCAAACTAACCAGAATTGCCGGGGCCTATTGGCGCGGTGACAGCAATAACAAGATGCTCACTCGCATTTATGGGGTGGCTTTTGAAACTAAGAAGGAATTGGGCGAGTATTTGAAGATGCTGGCTGAAGCGGAAAAAAGAGACCATCGAAAATTAGGCAAAGACTTGGAATTGTTTGTCATGAGTCCTGAAGCGGGCATGGGACTGCCTTTATGGACGCCAAAAGGCGCAATTATCCGCGAAACCCTGATTCAATTTTTGCGCGAAGAACAAATGAAACGCGGTTATCAACCCGTCGTTACTCCCCATATCGGCCGGCTGGAATTATATAAAATTTCCGGCCATTGGCAGCATTATCACGACATGATGTACCCGCCTATTCAAGTAAAAATAGACGAAGAAGAATTTTTGTTAAAACCGATGAACTGTCCGCATCACATCATGATTTTCAAATCGCGGGCTTGGAGCTATCGGGATTTGCCGGTGCGGCTGGCTGAATTCGGCACTGTTTATCGCTATGAAAAAACAGGAGAAATTTCCGGCTTGACTCGGGTGCGCGGTTTTACCCAGGATGACGCGCATCTTTTTATTCGGCCGGATCAAATCAAGCAGGAGTTTGCCGATGTGGTGGATTTGGTGTTGACAGTTTTCAAAACATTGAAATTTGAGGACTACCGCGTCCGTTTGGGTCTGCGCGATCCCCAGAGCTCAAAATACGTTGGTGATGATAAAAGCTGGGACAGAGCGGAAAAGCAGATTGAGGAAGTGGTCAAGGCCAAAAAACTTAAATACACAAAAGAGAAAGGCGAGGCTGCTTTTTACGGTCCTAAATTGGATTTCGTGGTCAAAGATGTTTTGGGCCGGGAAT
>CAZHEJ010000012.1:0-7929 GCA_964531615.1 uncultured Gammaproteobacteria bacterium
CTCGGACACTTGGTCGTCTGTACTTTAAAATGGAGAAACAGGGTTTTAACAATCGGGGATTAACCCACCCCATCTTCTATTGATGAATTCAATACTGATGAGCCCAGACAGAATCTGACAAGGGCGAAAAGAAAAAATAAAAAGAGCTTTCAAAAATGACCCCAAACGCCGACACATCCACAAAGCCAGCGTCCGCGACCGCCTGCTTCACCACGCCATTTACCGCAAATAAGTTGCAGAACAATTATTTTTTTCAGGAAGATTTTACAAAGTCCCAGTAGCCATCAGCGACAAAGATAGAGAAAATTATAAAAGCAAAATTTACGCTGTTTAATTTTTCCAGATCATTCGGCTGCAATGACATAGCCAGCAAAGTGATCCCAAGCAAAATCCAGTGCATAATCGGCCTTTTCATCGGCTCAATACGTTCTCCGGGGCCGATTTTTCCGCGCTGTTTAAAGCAATAGGCAATATAGAAAATCATCCAAGGGATGAAAAAATACCACTGCCATTCGCTGATATCCAGCTTGTAGGTTTCTATAAAAATGTAAAAAGGGAAAAAAAGAAAAAATCCGCAGATGAATAAAAAAATCACTGCCATCTGGTAATGGTGGTGCGCGCTTAGATTATGGTGTTTGTAGGAAAGAAATTTTTTCCAGTCCATAGTTTTAATAAAACGCCGGCAGAATGGTGAAAAACACCATTGCCAGCACGCCTATTAATGCTATTGCTATCCAAATTTTTTTGAAATGCTTGTGTTGCATATTATCGTTTTAACACCGCCAGATACGCTTCAGCGGGAATTTCCACTTTGCCCTTGCTCATGGCCAGCAGTTTTTTCTTGCCTTTTTTCTGTTTTTTCAATAATTTTTCTTTGCGCGTTACATCTCCGCCGTATAGTTTTGCCGTAACATCCTTGCGAAGCGCGGAAAGCCGTTCAGCCGCGATTATTTTTCCGCCGATCGCCGCTTGGATTTTCAAGACAAATTGCTGTCTTGGCATTGTGTCTTTAAGGGAATTTACAATTTGTTTCCCGATTTTATAAGCCTCGTCCCTCCAGACCAAAATTGACAATGATTCAATTTTTTCTTCAGCAACTAAAATATCCAATCGCACAACATCAGTTTTTTCATAGCCTTTTAATTCATAGTTCAGCGAGGCATACCCGCTGGTGACTGTCTTTAGTTTATCATAAAAATCAGTAATAAGCGAAGCCAGAGGCATTTCATAGTGCAACATTGCCCTGTGTCCCGCGCCAGTGCTTAAATATTCGGTATTTAAATATTTTCCCTTCCGTTCTGCCGCCAATGTCATTACATTTCCAAGATAATCATCAGGCGTAATAATGTATACAGCCATCCATGGTTCGGCAATACTTGCAATTTGAGTTGGTTCTGGCAAATCCTGCGGGCTTTTAACTGTTATTTCCGTCTTATTGTTTTTCGAAACTTTATAGGCCACACTCGGCACAGTGGCAATGATATGCAGTCCGAATTCGCGCTTCAGCCGTTCCTGAAAAATATCCAGATGGAGCATGCCTAAAAATCCGCAGCGGAATCCAAACCCAAGGGCCTGCGAATGCTCGGGCTCGTAAAAAAGCGCAGAATCATTCAGTTTCAGCTTGTCAACTGCCTCGCGCAGAGCCATATAATCATCGCCTTCCTGCGGAAAAATCCCGGCATAAACCATTGGTTTTACTTCTTTATAACCCGGCAGCGGCTCAACAGCAGGATTTTTTTCATGTGTGATGGTATCGCCGACCCGCACGTCTTTCAGCTCTTTCAGGCCAGTAACCACATAGCCTATCTGCCCGTTGGATAATCCAGCGTCAGTCATCAATTGCGGCGCAAAATGCCCGGTTTCCAAAACTTCGGCAACAGCCTTTGTTTTCATGAATTTTATTTTGTCGCCTTTTTTCAATTCGCCGTCAATAATCCGCACAGAGGCAACCACTCCGCGGTAGTCGTCGTAGAAAGAGTCAAAAATAAGCGCTCTTAGTTCATCCCGAGGAGTCCCTCGAGGGACGACGAGGGATCTTTCGGAGGAAAAGTTTTGCGGGTTACGTTTGACAGTTGTAATTCCATAAACATCAGCTTCGAAAGATTCCTCGCTTCGCTCGGAATGAACCGGTGAAGGCACTTTCTCAATCACAGCCCGCAATAATTCTTCCACCCCTTCGCCTGTTTTTCCAGACACAAGCAGAATATCTTTTTCATCGCATCCCAGAAGATGAATAATTTCTTCTTTGGTTTTTTTAATATCCGCGTTTGGCAGGTCAATTTTGTTTATGGCTGGAATAATTGTCAAATTCTGTTCCAGCGCCAGATATAAATTGGCAATTGTCTGCGCCTGCACGCCCTGCGTCGCGTCAACCAGCAGAATTGCGCCTTCAACAGCGGCCAGCGAACGCGAAACCTCGTATGTGAAGTCAACGTGACCAGGGGTGTCAATTAAATTTAGCTGATAGCTTACCTGCCCGCCAGTGCCAGGCTTTGGCAGGCGGGTAGCTTTTAGTTGATAGGACATGCGTACAGGTGTCAGCTTTATCGTAATCCCTCTTTCCTGTTCCAGTTCCATTTGGTCAAGCATCTGATCGTGCATTTTGCGCTTGTCAACTGTGCCGGTTAATTCCAAAAATCGGTCAGCTAAGGTTGACTTTCCGTGGTCAATATGGGCGATAATGCAGAAGTTTCTAATATTCATAATTTTTTTCCACTTTATTCTACCCTTTTTTTATCCTCTTGACAAGAAGAGAATTTTGTGGTATAAAAAAGTACTGTTCTTTTTATTACATTACAACTCATTGCAAACACTATGAGAAGAGCTTTAGCGTTGTTTTATACAAGCAGTGCAAAAGCTCTTCTCATGTGAGTTGAGACCCTTGGTCCCTGGGTTAGGGGCAAAATTGCTTTTCGGACTATGCAAGGTCTGAAAGGAGGATATTATGAATAAGATTCTTGAGATTTTGGAAGGGTTTGATGCTTCGCATGTGCTCGCTTTGATCAATGCGGTCGGCGGTCGCAACATTGCGAATGACATCGCTGCCGGCAAGAAGAAAGTGACAGTGGAGGACGTCATCCATGTTCTGTTTGACCAGCATGGTCGTGGCATTCCGTTCCCCGGCATGAAGGATGTCGTGGATGCCAACCGGTCGTTCTACGTCACCCAGCCGGTCATTGACTACGCCGCGATCCTCGTCCGTCTTCAGCAGTTCTTCGGCCTCGGTTTCACGTTCATGCCTGCTTCGGAGTTTCAGGAACGTTGCATGGTTGCGATCGAGCTGGTCAAGAGTGACCTCCAGATCGCGAACCTGCTCAAGTGGCCGCACTTCCCGTTCGTTATTCCGCAGCTCACTGGCGACCTCGGAAAGCTCCTGGATGACAATATCGTGCCTGCGCTGGAACGGTCATACCTCGCGCAGTTCCCGGAGCGGAGTTTCAACAACTACCGCCACGGCGAACTCGCTGGGCAGGTGACGGTCGTTGTCAATACTCGTCAGGAGCGTCTGATTCAGGCCATGGTCAAGGGGTCGGTGTGTGGTGTATACTTTCCCACCGCGCTCCGGGGTTTTGGCATCCAGGCCGATCGCGAATTCATCAACCATTTGCCTGAGTGTCTGATCCTTTCTGGCATGGAAGTGCCGGTGGCTGTGACCGCTTACCCTGAAATTTTCGGGCGCGACTACCATACGCCGGGTCTGGACATGGCCTCGCTCCAGTGGCAGTCCCCGAAGTACTCGCTCCTCTTCAAGGCGCACGATGGCAACGCGCTCTTTGGCCACAGGAACCTCCTCGCCTACGAGAACTATTCCGGCGGGGTGTCCATCCTCGGGTAGTGGCGAATCAATTTCCATTTTTTGCCGAAAGGCGAAGAATGGTCCAACCAAATCAAAAGGGCGATCCCGTAAGATCTCGCCCTTTTACTTATTAATTAGTGTTATTTGTGTTAAAAAATTCGTGGACTACACCTTCCCAATCTCCGAAAT
This sequence comes from uncultured Gammaproteobacteria bacterium, assembly GCA_964531615.1. GTDB lineage: Bacteria > Patescibacteriota > Patescibacteriia > Magasanikbacterales > UBA922 > CAZHEJ01. The sequence goes on from CAZHEJ010000012.1 coordinate 3,986, forward strand.
ATCAACCGGCAGGTTTTTGGCGCGGACGAATTTTTTCTTGATGGTTTCCACAAACACAATCATCTCGTGGCTCTTCAACAACAGGCCGATTAAAATATAAATTATCGCTCCGGCTATTGATGCAGATAGCCCCTGAATAAAAATTCCCCAGAAAGCCTGCATGTCAACTACTGGCGCGATTAAATATTTCATTCCCTGCACTGATAGTGCCATAAAAATGCCGGCGGCGCTGATTTTAAATATGGCAGTTAAAATCCGCTCTTCATCCAGACTGCCGGTTTTGAATCTTAAAAATATCCAGAGCAGGGAAAAATTGATAATCCCGGCAATACTGTAAGCCAGAGCCAGCCCGGCAACGCCAAGATTATAGCGCCCGCGCGTAAGAATTATGCTTAGCGCAATATCAATAACAACGGCTACCAGTGAAATTAAAAACGGAGTTTTGGTGTCTGAAAAAGCGTAATAAGCCCTGATTAAAAGCGGCAGGAGGGCCTGGGCAAAAAGGCCGATGGCAAAAAAGGCCAGAGTGTCAGCAGTTTTTATTGTGGCATCCCAGCCAAAAGCTCCGCTGCCGAGCACTATTCTTACAATCTGGGCGCGCAAGAGCAGGAAAATTATTGACAGCGGTATGATGAAAAATAAAATCTGCCTTACCGTGGATGAAAAATTTTTAATAAGCTCGCCTTTTTTTCCCGAGACAGCCAGAGAAGCCAGAGTGGGGAAGGCGGCCATGGCAAATGACACCCCGATTATTCCCAGCGGGAAAGACTGCAGATTATTGGCATAATTGAAAATTGCCACGCTGCCGGCAGTAAGAGTTGAGGCAATTGCGGTAATTACAATCAAATTAATCTGCAAGGCTGACAGCGCCATTACTCTGGGAACCATTAGTCTGCCTATCTGCCTGATATGCTTATTTTTAAAATTTAAAATTGCGCTGTAATGGAATCCAGTTTTGAAAAATGCCGGCAATTGGATTATTAGATGGAGCAGGGCGCCGATTGCCACGCCCCAGCTTAAGCCCGAATAGCCTATGGCAGGCACCAAAAAAATCGCGCCGAAAATAATTCCCAAATTATAGAAAATCGGCGACAAAGAATAAATAAGAAAATTTTTCAGTGATTGCAGAACGCTGCCGACGATTGCGGACAGGCTTAAAAACAGGGGGCTTAAAAACATTATGCGCGTCAAAAGCACTGCGAGCTTCATTTTTTCGCCGACAAATCCCGGCGCAATCAAAGGCATCAGCCATGGAGTGATGATAATTAAAATAATAATGCAGATTGAGATGGCCAGGCCAGTGATGTTGATAATATTGCTTATCAATTTCCAGGCTTCTTTCTTGCCTATGTGCTCTTGATAGACTTTGGTGAATATGGGAATAATGCCAACGCTTAAAGCGCCTGCTATCAACAGCGCATAAAGCAAATCAGGAATTTTGAATGCGGCATAATAGGCATCCAAAACATCGCTGGCGCCGAATTGATTGGCTAAAATGCGGTCGCGTATTATTCCCACGAGCCGGCTTACAAAAGACGCTACCCCTAATATTATGGCAGCGCCGATAATGCTTTTATTCTGGGCTGCAAGAAGTTTTTTTATCATTTTGATTCGTTGTTATCTTGAAGCGGATAATTTACAGTCAATGAAACATAATCAGTGCCTTTTTTTGCAGAATCGTCTTCAATGTAAAGCGCCCCTTCAATATTTTTTTCCTCTTGGCTGAAGCTGAACTGGCGAGTTTTGTTGATTTGCGACGATTTCCCCAGAGAAAAATCATTATGCTGGAGCTCGGTTGAAAAATAATCCTGAATGAAATTTGGTTCAGCGCCAAGCTCAAGCCATTCAATCTGCAGAAGGTTGCGGTGGTCAGCCACCGGCTCCTGCATTAATTTTACAAATTCTTTCCAGCTGGATTCTTTGGCAATGGAAATTCTTCCCTGCCCGGCAGTCTGGCTAGTTTCCGCGCTATTTTTATTCAGGAGAAGAATAATGGGCGAGAGAACCAATTTAGGCGCATAGGCGGCGATTTCCAGGCCGCGGCTTTTCTGCTTGCCGGAAATATAAGTGATTTTATTAATGCTGTCCTTATCATAAATAGGTATGCCGGCGGGAAAATCAGCAGGCAGCTGATTCAGTTCCTTGGTTCTGGGGCCGGAAATAAGTTTTAAAGCCAGCAGGGCGGCAAGTATAAAAATGATTATACAGCCGCAGCCTGTGAAGCATGTGCGCTTTAGGCAGGAGCTTTTTTTGCCCAGCTCCTGTATTGGCGGGTCCTGGATTTCAATTGGTTCTAGATTGCGTCGCATAATAGAAAGTATTATAGCAGAAAATGCAGTTTTTTAACAATAGATAATATGATATAATAAACTAACTATGCAGATTACTTTTTGCGGGGCAGCTAAGGGCGTTACAGGCTCCTGCCATTTGCTTGATACTGGAAAGAAAAAAATACTGTTAGACTGCGGAATGTTCCAGGGCTCAAACTTTAATGAAGGCAAAAATTTTGATTCTTTTATTTTTGACCCTAAAGAAATAGACGCGGTTTTAGTCACCCATGCCCATCTTGATCATGTCGGACGTCTTCCCAAGCTGGTCAAAGACGGATTTAATAAGACAAGCATTTTTATGACCAAGGCCACGTTGGAACTGGCTGAACTTGTCTGGCACGATGCCTGCGAAATAATGCGGTACAACCATAAAAAATTTCAAGAGCCAGTGCTTTTTGATTCTGCTGAAATCAGCGCAACCCGCGCCTTGTGTGTTGGCATTGATTATCATCAGACAATTGATTTGGGCGATGGAGTAAGCGCAGTTTGGAAAGAAGCAGGGCATATTTTCGGTTCGGCTTTTTTGGAGATTGATGTTAAGAGCAACTCCTCGACTATCGCTCAGGGTAAAAAAATAGTTTTTTCCGGCGATATCGGCAATGTTGGCGAGCCGATTGTCCGCGACACCGAAGCCTTGCCGGATAATGTTGACCTGCTGCTGTGCGAGTCAACTTACGGCGACCGCTATCATGAGCCAGTGCATATCAGAAAAAATTTAGTGTCCAGCTTATTCAGAGAAGCTTACCAAAAAGGCGGAACCTTGATGATCCCGTCTTTTTCTTTGGAGCGCACGCAGGAACTGCTTTATGAATTGAACCAGTTGAGCGAATACGACAAAACTTTGCCGTCAGCGCCGATATTTTTAGACAGCCCGCTGGCGATTGACGCCACCAAAGTCTATGAAAAGCATCCGGAATATTATGACGCAGAAGCAGAAAAACTGCATTTGTCGGGCGATGATTTTTTAAATTTTCCGCAATTGCGCCTCACTTATACCACAGAGCAGTCAAAAGCAATCAACCAGATTCCCGGGCAGAAGACAATCATTGCAGGAGCCGGCATGATGAACGGCGGCAGGATTCTGCACCATGCTTTCCGCTATTTGTCAGACCCGGCCTCAACTCTGCTTATCATTGGCTATCAGGCCCAGGGCACTTTAGGCAGGAGATTATATGAAGGCGCGAAAAAAGTAAAGGTATTCGGGCAGGAAATAAAAGTTAACTGCACAGTCAAAGCTATCGGCGCGCTGTCAGCACATGCTGACCAGAAAAAATTATTAGACTGGGTCGGCTCTAGTCCAACGCCTCCCAAACAAGTTTATTGCGTGCATGGCGAAGAGCATGCGGCAACTGAACTGGCTCACCGCCTGCGGGATAAATACAGCATTTCCGCGCTGGTGCCGGAAGAAGGGGAGACGGTTGAAATTTAGAAATTTTGGATGAAAAACTGCTATGGCATAACGTCAGAGCAGTTTTTTGTTTTACCAAAATGGGGTGTGGATAAGTGGGTTGGCGGACTTGCAGGGTGTTTATGAGTGGTGTATAATGGTGATAGGTGGAAAAAAATGGGGAAAATGCCTGTCTCACTATTTTTTCCACAAACTATGTTTATCGG
>CAZHEJ010000012.1:7939-10981 GCA_964531615.1 uncultured Gammaproteobacteria bacterium
TAATTAAAATTCACTAATACCACTAATGTGATGTGTTAAATGCCTGTCAATATATCAAATAATTAGTGTTATTAGTATTAAAAAATTAGTGGTTTATGTTTATCGGAGAATATGCCCACAATTTAGACGAAAAGGGACGTTTGGCAATACCCAAGAAATTTCGGGCTGATTTATCAAAAGGAGCGGTTGTTACGCGCGGTTTGGACAGCTGTCTGTTTCTTTATACAAAAAAAGAATGGGAAAAGCTGGCGCAGAAGCTGGCCAATCTGCCTTTTGCGCAGGCCAATACCCGCGCTTTCGCCCGCCTGATGCTGGCCGGAGCCATGGATGCAGAAGTTGATAAGCAGGGAAGAATAATGCTGCCTGATTATTTGCGCCAGTTTGCCGGAATGAAAAAATCAGTAATTGTAGCCGGGCTTTATTCGCGCTTGGAACTGTGGGATTCAGCTAAATGGAACGCTTACAAGAAAAGAACTGAAGCGCAGAGCAATAAAATTGCCGAGCAGATGGGAGAATTAGGCGTATGAGGCATGTACCAGTATTATTAAAAGAAGTAATAGAATTTTTACAAATAAAACCAGGCAGTAATGTCATTGATTGTACTTTGGGAGATGCCGGCCATGCTGAAGAGATTTTAAAAAAAACATCGCCTGACGGAAAACTGCTGGGAATTGACGCAGACACTGACGCGATTCTGCGCGCCAAGCAGTTTCTTTATTCATTCGGCCAGAGAGTCATTTTTGTAAGAGATAATTTTCGTTATTTAAAAAAAATAATTCAGGAAAATAATTTTCAGCCGATAGACGCTATTTTGCTGGATTTGGGCTGGTCATCGTCGCAGTTTGCAGAAAGGGGGCGGGGCTTCAGCTTTGCCAATCCTGATGAACCGCTGGACATGCGTTATTTCAGCGAGAATGTCGGTTCAGCCGCAGATGTGCTGAATACGCGCAATGAAAAAGAACTGGTGAGGATTTTCAGGGATTTGGGCGAAGAAAAATACAGCAGGAAAATTGCTGAAGCGATTATTGAAAAAAGGCGGAGCGGAAAAGAATTTCGCTTGGTAAAGGATTTGGTTGACGTGGTGCTGGATATATACAGAAAAAAACTGCACAGCGACAAGGAAGTGCCGTGGATCGGCGGTTTGCATCCGGCCACAAAAGTTTTTCAGGCATTAAGAATTGAAGTGAATAAAGAACTGGAAAGTCTGGAGCAGGTTTTGCCGCAGGCAGTTGAGGCGCTGGCTCCGAATGGCAGGCTGGCAGTAATCAGTTTTCATTCTCTGGAAGACAGGATAGTGAAGCATTTTTTTAAAAAATTGCACAAAAAAAATTTATTAATAATAAATAAAAAGCCGATTGTCTGCGGCGCGGAAGAATATGAAAGCAATCCGCGGGCGCGGTCGGCAAAATTGCGCGCAGCGCAAAAAATTTAATTTTATAAAATTATGAGTCCTTATTTGCAAAATTTGCAAAGGCGGTCCACACTCCGCCAAAGGAAAATGGCGATTAGGAAATGGATGTTCAGCTCGGCCTGTAGGGCGACTTTGCTGGTTTTTCTGTCTATCTTCGGGGTTTTGTACCTTTTGCGGACCAGCGCAGTGGCTACCAATGGGTATGAAATAAATAATTTGGAAAAGCAGATTAATGTTTTACAGGAAGACAATCAGAAATTAGAGCTGGAAATTGCTGATAATCGGTCAATGAAGAGCATTCAGGAAAGATTAAATGGCATGGAGCTGGTGGCGGCCGACAGCGTGGAATATGCGGCATTAATCAGCGCTGCCGTTGCTCGGCGCTGATTGGCACAAAATATGCTGTTATGTTATAATTGACATATAAGGAAATACGTGATATATTTTTTAGCTAAGAAATCATAATATATGACTTTCACTAAAAAAGCCAAAGATCAATTGATTAAAGCGCTTTTGGGAAAGACCTCTGTACCACGAGGTTTATTTGAGTTGGGTCAATATATTAGTATTTATGGGCCAATCAATTTTCGCTATGAGAATGGAGAAAACGGGAATATTGTTGCCATAAGCGACAATTTTAGATATGGTTCCATAATTACATCGGGCAAGGATACTGATGAATTAGACAGAAATATTAAAGACGCGATTTTGACATCCTTTGAAATTCCTTCTTCTTACGCTAAGGAGGCGGGCATAAAAAAAGTCGGTGATAAGCGGGAAGCATATGCCCTCGCTTAGCGAATTGCCAGGCGAAATCAAAAGAGAAAAATTTATCCGAGCGTTGCAACGGCTCGGATTTATAATTGATAGAGCCGGCGGTGATGGCAGTCATTACAAAGTCATTTGACCGAGAACACAGAAATCAATTACCATTCAATCAGAATTGCGGAAAGATGTTTTACATTATCTACTAAAAGAAATTGAGCAGTGCAGCGGTGTTAAGTGGGAAGATATTAAAAAAGAACTTTAACTAACGAACTCAACTAAAAGGGGTACTTGTCATCGTTTTAGGGAGATGGTCTTGAAAAAAATCTCCTTGCCTTTGGCAGGAGATTTTTTTTATGGTATAATTCTATCAGCTATCATCTATAAGCTACAAGCTAACAGCTAAAAGCTAAAAGCTTTAAGTTATGTGGTTATTAGTTTTTCAACGCTTGATACTTGAATTTATTCTGGATATTATTTATTTCCCTGTCTGGTGGTACACAGGCGGGGTTAAGCGCGCGGCGGTTTTTTGTTTTGAACTGCTTCGCGAAGGCAACATTCATCTGGCGCCGTTTTTGTGGCTGAAAAATATTTTTGTTCCCATGTACGGACAGACTGACTGGCAGGGGAGGCTGATGAGCATTGTCATGCGTTTTTTCAATGTCATTTTCCGCAGTATTGCCCTGCTTGTCTGGTCAGTAGCTGTTTGGGTTTTGCTTTTAGTCTGGCTGGCTCTTCCGGCGCTGGTAATTTATTTGTTTTTAAAATCTTTGGGTTTTTAAATTATGCTGTTTAGCAAGAATAAGCCATTGAACATTTTATTCTGCCAGTTGTGCGGCGGGGCAGGCTATGTTAAATTTTGGCGC
>CAZHEJ010000012.1:10991-21595 GCA_964531615.1 uncultured Gammaproteobacteria bacterium
TTGCCCTGCTTGTCTGGTCAGTAGCTGTTTGGGTTTTGCTTTTGGTCTGGCTGGCTCTTCCGGTATTTGTGGGGTGGATGGTGGTCGTGTCATTCCGAGGAGGAGTGTAACGATGACGAGGAATCTTTCGAAGCTGAGAATATTGGACTACAAAAATTAATGAAATTCAAAATATTTTTTCTTCGAAAGATTTCTCGTCCCGCCAAGCGGGACTCGAAATGAACAAAAAAATTATGTTATTCTCCAAGATAAAACCATTAAACATCATATTCTGCCAGACATGCGGCGGGGCAGGCTATGTTAAATTTTGGCGCTGTCCAGAATGCCGGAACCGGCATATGGGCTGTTTTCAGAGGAAAAAATTTTTTTACTGGGGCGAACCACTTACCCGCTACCAGATTGCCCTGCGCAGAGCACGCCGTTATTTGGATAAATTCAGAATCTTGGGAGGAATGATTTTGGGCCTGGGTTTTTTGCTGTGGTTTTTGTATTATGTTTATCATTTTAACTGGTGGCAGAAGATTTTTCAGTTAGATTTTTGGATAGAGCCCAATCCGCATACAGCGCTTTTCTGGCTGGCGATAATTTCGCTTTCATATCTTTTTTACCGCCTGATTGTTTCGCAGAAAATTCCTGATTCAGTGGAAATGCGCTCATACCGCGAGGCCAAGGGGGCTATGCTGGATGAAAATAATATTATGCAGAGCTGGCCGGAAATTCTGCGCCTGCCCCGCAGAAAACAAAAGGATATTTCCCAGACTTTTACCAACGAGGCAAAATCAGCCTTGGAAGAAGCTTTTTTTCTGGCCATGAAAAACAAAAGTCAGGAAGTCGGCGCATTGCATTTATTTTACGCTCTGCTGTCTTTTACAAAAATCGGCATGATTTTTTTGCGCCTGGGAGTTTCCAGCCAGCTTTTGCAGGCGCGCTTGTCTAAATTTTTTAAAGAAGAAAACAGAAAAATTATTCCCGCGCTGTCAGCTGATTTCCAGCAGGCTATTTTCCAGGCCTATGAATTGGCTTACGAAGTTAGGCAGGAATATGTGAATGTCACCGAGCTTTTGCTGGCCGCAGTCAGACAGTCGGAAACAATCCAGGAATTGCTTTATGATTTTAAAATAGATAAGGATAAATTGAACAATGTGGTGGAATGGCTGCGCATTAGGGAAAGGATGAGGCGCCAATACCAAAAATTTGCCAAAGCAGCTGCGCGAAGAAGCAAATACGGCCTTGACCGCGCCATGACTGCCATTGCCACTCCTTATTTGAATAGTTTTAGCCAGGACTTGACTATGGCTGCCAAATACGGCTATTTGGCGCCATGCGTGGGCCGGGAGGAGGAAATAAGCGAGATATTCCGCATTATTGAAGGGGGCAGGCAGAGCGTGGTTTTAGTCGGCGAGCGCGGCGTCGGGAAAATGAGCATTATTGAAGGCATAGCGCAAAAGATGATTTCTGATGATGTGCCTGACCGCCTTAAAGACAAGCGCTTGGTCCAGTTATCCACTTCAGCTTTGCTGGCCGGCGCCACAGTAAGCGGAGCGCAGGAAAGACTGATGCGCCTGATGCATGAAGCCAGCCGGGCGAAAAATGTCATTTTATTTATAAAAAACATAGATGACCTTGTCGGAGTTACCGAAGGCGGGGGCGAAGGCGTTGATATATCTGAAACCTTGTCAGAATTTCTGGGGCCGGGCAAGTTTTTAACTTTTGCCACTGCCACCACGGATAATTATAACCATCGGATTTTGAACACAGAATTAGGAAAAACATTATCACGAGTTGATGTAAAAGAAATGGCAGAAAACATGGCAATTCAGGTTCTGGAATCAAAAGTCGGAATGGCAGAATACAAGAACAATGTATTTTTTTCCTATGATGCGCTGGCCTCGTGCGTAAAATTATCACAACGTTTTTTGCGCGAACAGAATCTGCCGGAAAGCGCCATTGCTGTAATGACAGAATCAGCCAGTCTGGTGCGCAATGAAAGGGGAGAGAACCAGCTCGTAACTGCTGATGATGTGGGAGCAATTATCAGCCAGAAAACCGGCGTTCCCGCTTCAACTTTAACAGAGCAGGAATCAGACAAGCTATTGCGCCTGGAACAGGTAATGCATGACAGAATAATAGGCCAGGACGAGGCGGTAAAATTGATTGCCAATGCTTTGCGACGGGCGCGGGTGGAAATCCGCTCCACCACAAAGCCGATTTCCACTTTTTTGTTCTTGGGGCCGACCGGAGTAGGCAAAACTGAATTGGCCAAAACCATTGCTGAAGTTTATTTCGGCGGTGAAGATAAGATGATAAGAATAGATATGAGCGAATTTCAGGACAAAGCCGGAATTTACCGTTTGATCGGCCAGCCGGGCCAGCAGGGCACTGGAATCTTAACCGAGGCAGTGCGCCAGAAGCCGTTTTCCCTGGTGCTGTTGGATGAAATGGAAAAAGCAGACCCAGATGTGCTAAATCTTTTTTTGCAGGTTTTTGACGACGGGCGCTTGACAGACAGCACAGGCAGGGTGATTGATTTTACCAATGCCATTATTATTGCCACTTCCAATGCCGGAACTACTTTTGTGCAGGAACAGCTGATACAGGGAGTGTCATTAGAGAGCATCCGCCAGCAGATGATTCATCACGAATTGAAAAAATATTATAAGCCGGAATTTTTGAACCGCTTTGACGGGATTGTTTTATTTAAGCCTTTGAACCGCGAAGAAATCAAGCGCGTGGCAGAATTGATGCTTAAGCGCGTTGCCAAAGATCTGGAAAAGCGCGGAGTGGAATTGAAAATTGAGCCAGCCGGGCTTGAGGCTCTGGCTGATGCCGGCTTTGACCCTGAATTCGGCGCACGGCCCATGAGGCGCGCCATTCAGGATAAAATTGAAAACAAACTGGCAGAGCTTATTCTTTCCCGCCAGCTGGATCGGCGCGACAAAGTCATAATTAGCGCAGGCGCTGAATTGAAAGTTGAAAAAGCATGATTTTTTAGGATTTATGCTGTATTTTTTCTTTTTTCTTCTGGCTTTTTTAGTTTCTCTTTTTTTAACCCTGATTGCCCGCAATTTAATGCGGCGTTTTAATGTTGTTGATTCTGCCAGAGACGGCGGCCGGAAAATCCATCGCGGAAAAATACCTTATGGCGGCGGGCTGGCCATATTTTTTTCGTTTTTTATTGTCCTGGCGATTTTATATTTTGCCACTGATTATCTGGGCCTGAACATCAGCCGAAGCTATTTGACAGCTTTGTTTTTAGGGGGTGCGATTTTAATGCTGGGAGGATTTTTGGACGATAAATATTGCTTAAAGCCGATACAGCAGATATGGTTTCCGATTTTTGCTTCTTTAATAATAATTATTTTCAGCATCGGCCCGTCAGTAGTCACCAATCCTTTTGGAGGCACTCTGGATTTATTCGCTTATGCTGATGTAGTAGTATTTTTTTGGCTGATGGGAATGATGTTTACCACAAAATTTCTTGACGGTTTGGACGGCTTGGCCGGCGGAATTGCCATTATCGGCGCTTTAATGATTGCCTTTTTGAGCTTACAGGCAAAGTGGTATCAGCCCGATTTGTCCTTAGTTGCTTTTGTCTTTGCCGGCGCGGTCTTCGGCTTTTTAATTTGGAATTTTTATCCAGCCAGAGTTTTTTTAGGCGAGGGAGGCAGTCTGTTTATGGGTTTTGTTTTGGGGAGTTTGGCAATTGCGGCCGGAGGGAAAATCATGACCACTTTGCTGGTTGTAGGCGTGCCAATGCTTGATGCAGTGCGCGTGGTTATCAGGCGCTGGCAAAAAGGCAGGCCTGTCTATTTGGGGGATAATGAGCATCTGCATTTCAAACTTTTGCAATCAGGCTTAAGCCAGCGCCAGGCTGTACTTTTGCTCTATACAATTTCATTTTCATTCGGAATATCAACTTTGTTTTTGCAGAGCAGTCAAAAATTAATCGCGCTGGCTTTTCTGCTGATGCTAATGCTTTTGACAGGCGTTTGGCTGTCAAGAAATGATAAATAATCTATGAAAAAATGGCACATTTTGTTTCTTATTGCAATCGCAATTGCATTTTTGGGCTTAAAAGTATGGCAGTTTCATTGGCCCAAGGCAGAAGTGGAATTAAAAGACCAGCGCTTGACGGTGCTGGTGGCTGATAATTCGTATCGCAGCTACCGCGGGCTTGGCAAAAGGGACAGTCTGGGAAATTATGACGGCATGCTGTTTATTTATAGCGAGAAAAGCCGGCACGGAATTGTGATGCGGGAAATGAGATTTCCAATTGATATTGTCTGGTTTGATAAAGGCAAGGTGGTGGACATTGCGTCAAATGTCCCGGTTGAGCCGGGCGTATCAGAAGAGCTGTTAAAAAAATATTATCCGCGGGTTGAAGCTGATCTGATTCTGGAACTGCCGGCCGGGTGGGCGGAGAAGAATGGGCTGAAGATAGGGGATGGTTTAAAAACAGCCTCTTGACTTTATTCTAGTGTTTTGTTAAGATATCGCCATTATTCATAATTTTCAATTTCATATGTTCGCAGTAATAGCCACAGGCGGAAAACAGTATTTGGTAAAACAAGGCCAAGTCCTGAAAGTTGAAAAGCTTGCTGTTGAAGCTGGAAAAGAATTTGTTTTTGATAAAATTCTTCTTGTAGCCAATGAAGACGGTTCTGATGTAAAAATCGGCGCTCCATACATTTCAGGCGCAAAAGTCACAGCGCAGGTTTTGGAGCAGGGCAAGGGCAAGAAAATAACAGTAGTCAAGTATAAAAGAAAAGTAAGATACACCAGAACCAGGGGCCATAGGCAGGAGTTTACGAAAATCAAGATTGCCAGTATTCAGCCGTAAGTCGTAAGCCATAAACAATAAGCAAAAACCCCCGCTCAAGAATCTGAGTGGGGGTTTTTAACTCACCCCGTCCGCCCTGGACGGACACCCCTCTCTTATTAATAAGAGAGGGGTCAGAGGGGTGAGTTATTGACAAGATTTATTAGATTTTATATACTCTCAACAGGCCACGAAAGGATTTGAAATGTCTTCCTCCTTCATCACATAAATTCATTCGTTGGAATGACATAGTACCCAACACTTTAATTATTCTGCAGAGCGGAATAATTATAGTCAAGAGAAGGATGTGCAAACATTCTGATCATATTGGGGAATTGCCATGAAGACGAAAAGGAGAGGATGTGATGGACGCACCCCGTCTAAGTGGCCTCTCTTCCTTTTTTTACATTCTATTTTTCAAAGCACTTGAAAGCGTGATTTCATCCGCATACTGCAAATCAGAGCCCATTGGCAATCCCCGCGCTAAGCGGGTGATTTTTATTTTCGGGTTTGTTTTTTTAATTTCTTTCTGCAAATACATCATTGTTGTCTCGCCTTCCAAATCAGGATTAAACGCTAAAACTATCTCTCTGTTCTTTCGTTCTTTGGATCTTTTAATTAACTCGCTTATTTTCAATTTCTTCACATTCTCCATATCATCAGCTTTTAAAGTTCCGCGCAAGACATGATAAAGCCCGTTGTAGATTCCTGTTCTTTCAATGGCCTGAACATCCTGCGGTTCAGCAACTACGCAGATTTTGGAATGGTCGCGTTTTTTGTCTCCGCAGATGGCGCAGGGCGAGACATCGGAAAAATCACAGCAAATTTCACAGCTTTTTATTTTCGCAATCAGCTCTTTCAAAGACAGCGTGAGTTCTGCGACTTGTTTTTTTCCTGATTTTAACAAATTAAAAACATAGCGTTCGGCAGTGCGCTCGCCTACGTTCGGCAGTTTAGAAAAAGCGCTGATGAGATTTTGAATGGGGCGTGGATACATAGAATTAAAACGCAGGCATCTCATGAGTAATGTTTGTTGTTTTTTTGATAGGTTCGCCAAAACTGGCATCCAGGCTCTTGAAGCTGGCGCGGTTTTCCTCAAAAAACACCCGTATCATGCCAGTCGGGCCATTGCGGTGCTTGGCAACATGGATTTCCGCGATATTGCGCTCATCAGGCGGAAGGTCTTCCAGTCGGTAGTTTCTGTCAGCTGATTTACGGTAAATAAACATCACCACATCAGCGTCCTGCTCAATTGAGCCTGATTCGCGCAAGTCAGACAGCTTGGGAATGGCCGGTTTGCGCTGTTCAACTAAACGCGACAGCTGGGACAAGGCCAGCACGGGCACGTTTAGCTCGCGGGCAATGCCTTTAAGATTGCGCGTAATTTCCGCCACTTCCTGCACGCGGTTTTCAGTTCCCCTGTAATTGCCATGGGATTCCATTAATTGCAGATAATCAACAATAATCAAACCTAGTCCATGTTCAGCCTGCAGTCTTCTGGCTTTGGTGCGGATCTGCATCACATTATTCCCCGGAGAATCATCAATGTAAATCGGCGCTTCAGACAGCACGCCCATGGCGTGGCCGATGCGCGGGAAATCATCGCTGTCCGGGCGGTCAGAAAGATTGCCTGTGCGCATTTTCCACAAATCCACTCCGGCCTCGGAGCAAAGCAAACGGTCTACCAGCTGTTCCTTGCTCATTTCCAGCGAAAAAAGCCCCACTGGCACTTTTTCCTTCACTCCCACGTGGCGGGCAATATCCAGCGCAAAAGAAGTTTTTCCCACTGAAGTGCGGGCGGCTAAAATAATCAAATCCGATTTCTGCAAGCCGGCCAAAAGATTATCCAGCTGTTTATAACCAGTCGGCAGGCCGCGCAGTTTGCCCTTTTCTTTGTGAAGCTCGTCAATCCTTTCAAACGCATCGCTCAAAACCGAGCGGATGGGAATGAAAGTCTGTTTTAAATGTTTTTGCGTTACGCCGTAAAGATGCTGTTGCGCTTCATCTAAAACATTTTCTACGCTTTCAGCCTCTTCTTTATATCCCAGCCGCGTGATCTCCCCCGCCGCTTTTAATAATTTTCTTAACGTGGATTTTCGCCGGACTATCTGGGCGTATTGCTGGATATGCGAGGCAGTCGGCACAATGTTTGACAGCTGGACCAGATAACTGCGCCCGCCGATTGCTTCTAATTTATTTTTTTCTTCAAGGCGATTGCTGAGGGTAAGCACATCAATCGGCTCATTTTTGCTGTAAAGCTCCAGCATGGTGCTGAAAATTTCCGCATGCGAGTTTTTATAAAAATCATCGCTGTCAATAACATCCGCAATCTTAAACATGGCGTCCTTGTCAAGCAGAACAGAGCCTAAAAGCGACATTTCAGCCTCCAGATTCTGCGGAGGGATTTTTTCAAGTTCTGTGATGTCTGGCATAGCAAAGGAATTGTAGCGCAGTTGCTATTTATTGGCAATGGCTGTTTGGGTATAAAAAGTGTGGAAAATGTTGATAGCCAGACTTAATACGTCGCCGAGAAAATTTCACATGCGAGCACTGTGGTCAAGAAGTTGTTGGCGATGGGTATACTAACCATTGTCCATACTGCCTGCACAGCAAGCATGTCGATATTAATCCCGGGGATAGAGAACATCACTGCCGTGGTTTGATGCGGCCAATGTCGGTTGAAGTCAAATCGAGTGGTTACATTATTATCCACCGTTGCCTTGATTGCGGAGTAGAGAAGCGGAATCGTTCGGCTTCTAATGACTCTATTGAGGCAATTTTGGAAGTCATGAAATCACACACGAGTGGAGAGGTAGAATGTACCGCGGAATGTGTCACAGAAGAGCTTCAAATTCCGAGTGTTCCTCACCTTGTCCACATTGAAACAACCTATGCTTGCAATGGAAGATGTGTTTTTTGTTATAATCCTTCACGTAGCATACCTTTCAACAAGGACAAGGTTGATCGGATCGTCCGATCAATTTACGAATCGTGGATTCCTCATGTTTATTTGATTGGCGGGGAGCCTTCATTGCTTGGTGTTAAACAGCTCAATGAGTATATTGAGCTCCTTGCTGACCGTTCGTCAGTGACGATCGTAACCAACGGTTTATTATTTCTTGATGGGCTGTCGAGTCGCCTTGCCTGCATCGGGATTCCGATACATGGCAATCAAGAGACACACGAACGGCACACGCTTGTTTCCGGTGGATACCTCAAAATGATTGAAAACGTTGGGCAATACGTCGCTGACGGTTTTGATGTTCGTTGTATTCCGGTTTTGACCGCCTGGAATTTTGATCAGATGTATGAGGTTATTCGTTTGGCAAGTCAACTTAGTATGGAAAGCGTGTTTGTTGATCGGTTTGAAGATGGAGGTATCGGTAATGAAAGATCTCCTGAACTTAAACCGTCGCTGAACCAGTTCAAGGTCGCTTTAACCCAAATGATTCAGGCGCGCAATGACTTCGGCATAGCAGTTGGTTTTGGCACCGCTATACCTTATTGTCTTGACGAACGTTTGATTGCCGAAAGCATGTTTGCCAACTGCGGAGTCGGCATTACTTTCGCCGCAATTAATCCGAACGGGGATGTCCGGATCTGTAATCAGTCTCAAATAATCTACGGTAACGTCCTGGCTGAATCTATTGAGCAAATCTGGAAGAAGAAACAGCTGAATGAATTCAGGAACTTGTCGTGGGTAACAGCACCTTGTCGCTCATGTGCAGTGTTAACCGAATGTCTTTGTGGTTGTAAGGTTGATTGTAGTTGCTCCTCTGGTTACTGCGTTGATTATGCTGTTCGTGGTTTTCAAAAACCACCTCATCCTGTTACGGAAATTCCATGTCGCGAGTTGCCAATTGGTTTTCCGAAGGATTATCGACAGTTGAAAATTGATCCCTTTACCAAGTTGAACACTTTCCACATCGAACCATACTTGGTGACTCGTTACCAGACGGTTCGTCTTGATGAAATGGCCGTTCAAATTATTCGGGAACTGATTTCTGTGGGTCAGTGCAATGAAAAGGTGATTATAACTCGTTTCGCTGATTCGATCGAAGAAACAGAAGTTAGGTCATTTATCACCAAGCTGATTGCCATAAAGGCAATTAGTGAGATCTGAAAAAAGGAGGCAGCTATGATTACTAACTTGGTTGAATTGTATGTCGCATTAGACGAGCTGCTTGATGGAATTAGTGATGTATGTCAGCATTGCATCGACGATGATTGCTTGGGCTATCTTTGGTTACTTCCTGAAGAAGCAGAAAATTTTTATGAGGCCGGCATTGAGCTGTTGGAAGTTAACGAAAGATTAACGTTTATCAATCCCTTCACAAACGGCGAGGTGATTGATATTGAAAAAGTCAAGCCACCTTGTCCTTATTGTCAAAACCGCCGTTGTAGCATCAGAGCGTTCAGGCCGTTTTTTTGCAGAATGTATCCATTGAATTTTGCCACGGAATCTGATAATATCTACTTGGTACTTCATCTTGACTGCGAATATGCAAGACAGAAAGAGTATGACATGGAATTTCATCAACGAGCGATTAATTTGTTCAGGCGATTAGACCTGCAGCTCTTTTTTCAAATTTTAGGCACCTATCGTCTCGTAGAAGGCATTTCTAAATTTCCGGCTGGAAACAACCGGTATCTCATCCTTAAGGAGGTGATTACGATGAGTAAGTGCAAGGCTGTCATGGACAGCAAAAAGTGACTTCGTTGACCGTGAAGAAAAAGCGTCCGGCGAAGTCCAACAACAAGAAAGTCGAGGTTCGCGTGAAGTAGCGTTCAGCGGCTTTCGTCCGAACTGGGGAATTTTTGATTTTATCAATAATTCCCCAGTTTTTTTATAACTTAAATTTAAACAGAAACATGGCGTTAGAGGAGAAAATATTTTGTTTTTTCGATTTAGATATGGGCAAAGAGTTAATTAAGCCAATATGTTTTTTTAAGTCACCTATTGGCCAATCGCTTCCAAACAAAACGCTATTAGCTCGACGTCTGATAGTTTTGGTCAGAATGTTTTTGATTTTTTTTATTCCCCCGCTTTCTTTGATAACTTCCGAATCAGCCAAAGCAGAAGTATCAAAATAGATATTGTCAAAACCGTTAGTTGTTTTAAAACAATAGTCAAGTTTGGGCCAAAAGTAGTGAGCGATTATAATTTTAAGCTTTTTGAAATTTTTGGCTATTTTTATAATATGTTTAGGGTCATTATATTTAGCTACTAACCAGTTGCCACTATTAATACCCGTGTGGATAATTAATGGCTGATTGTATTTTTGGCAAAGTTTAAAAACCGGTATCCATCTTTTATCTGTTGGATAAACTGGGTCGTGGCCGGGAAAAATTTTGAAACCCAATGCTTGTTTTTTTTGAAATAGTTTTTCCAACTTTTTTAGATTGACGATATTGATTTGATCAATTTTCAAAGTAGCAATCAAGGATAATTTTGGTTCATTTTTTATTAATTCAATAACAGCGTCAAGATCAGCGCATCGTGGATTTGTTACATTGTCAGGAATAATGATTGCCTTGTCAATTTTATTTTCTTTCATTTTTTTCAGTAATGTTTGTTTTACTAACTCAAAATTGTCTTCCTCTTTAATTATTGAGATGTGAACATGGCTATCTATAATCATAGATTTATTTTTAATATTAATACTATTAATGCCACGATATTCTTATAAAGTCAAATTTTACTTTAAATTAAGTTTAAAAAATCAGAGATAAATGTTATACTAATAAAATCTTATTATTCACAACTTATAGCCTATGGTTAAAT
>CAZHEJ010000013.1:0-2772 GCA_964531615.1 uncultured Gammaproteobacteria bacterium
CCCCCCCGCCAATAGACACATCCCCGAAAAGCTGGGTAGCTCCGCCCACATTCAAGCCGCTCCTGACCAATAAGCCATCATTAAACTGGGCAAAATTCATAATTTGCATGTTGCCGGCTTTGATGGTGCCAGCCGCTAGATTAGAAACAATCAAACCAGAAACATCAATGATTTCTAAAGCATCGTCAACATAATCCGCCACATAAACGTAATTGCCTGAAACAAAAATTGAATGCGGATCACTTAACAAAGCTCCGCCTGTGCCGTTGGCGATTGAGCTTTTGTGCGTTGGACTGGCGGGATTAGAAATATCAACGATTTCCAGATTTTGGCCGCCTTCAACAGCCACATAAGCATAATTGCCAGAGACAAAGACAGAGTAAGGATTAAGTAACTGCGCGCCGCCTGCGCCATTAGAAAGCGAGCCTCTGTGAACCGGGCTGGCTGGGTTGGAAACATCAATGATTTCCAAAGCGCTGCTATAATAAGAAGCCACATAAGCGTAATTGCCTGAAACAAAAACAGAGTAAGGACCATCTAATAATGCACCGCCAGTGCCATTGGAAAGAGAACCTGTATGCACTGGATTGGCGGGATTGGAAACATCAATTATTTCCAGAGCGTCGCTGGTAATAGAAGCCACATAAGCATAATTGCCTGAAACATAAACTGAGAAAGCCCCATCCAATAGATTAGTGGTGCTACTAGCAATCGAGCCCTTATGAACAGGATTGGCTGGGTTGGAAATATCAATTATTTCCAGAGCGTCGCTGGTAATAGAAGCCACATAAGCATAATTGCCTGAAACAAAGACAGAGTCCGGACCATCCAACAAAACGGTTGCGCTCTTCGCAATTGAACCTTTATGCGTTGGACTGGCTGAATTGGAAATATCAATGATTTCCAGAGCGTCGCTGGTTTGAGCAGTCACATAAGCGTAATTGCCAGAGACAAAGACTGAAGAAGCACCCTGCAACAAAGCTCCGCCTGCGCCATGAGTGATTTTGCCCGCATGCGTAGGGCTTGAAGTGGAAATGTTGATAATTTCCAAAGCGTTGCTGGAGAGAGAAGCCACATAAGCGTAATTGCCTGAAACAAAGACAGAATTTGCGCCGTTCAACACCGCCCCGCCCGCGCCATTAGAAAGCTTGCCCTTATGCGTCGGGTTAGCCACACTGCCAATAGGATCTGGCCCGCCTGACACATTCAAAGTGCCGGAAGTGGAAACATCCCCCGAAGAATCAATATTAAACAACCCTGAATTATAACCTGTTCCTTTGGCAAAAGTGAAACTGGTACTGGAAACAACTGTTGAAGAAACCATATTCTGACCGCCCCAGACAGTTAAAGTGCCAGTGGCCGAGACATTGCCCGAAGTATCCACATAAAACTTACCTAAATTGTAATTAGTAGTTTGGCCAAAAATAATATTTGAGCCGTTATAAGTAGAAGTTACTGTGCCATTAGCTACCAATAGACCGCCCTGCAGATTAAGATACCTCCATTGAGTTGAAGAAGCGCCAATGTCATAAGTGTTGTCAGTGAAAGGAAGCAAATGTCCAGCAGAAGTCAAAGTGCCTGACGCCGAGAGGTTGCCTGAAGTATCCACATAAAACTTGCCGAGGTTGTAGCCACTAGCTTTATTGACAATCATACTGCCATCAGCGGCAAAAAGGAACTTGTCAATGCCGCCAGTTTGAAATGAAACCAAAGTGCGATCACTGCCTGTCCATGTGGAAGTGCCTGAATTAAATCTAAAGCCAGTAGAGCCTGAAGCATCAAATACCCTTGAAGTAAGGGTGGAAGAAGTTTGGTTGGTAATAATAGTCAGACCGCCACCAGCCATGTTAGTGCTGGTGGCCCTGCCTCCGCCAATAGACACATCCCCGAACAATTGGGTGGCTCCGCCCACATTCAAACCGCTCCTAATCAACAGTCCGTCATTGAACTGGGCGAAATTCATGATTTGCATGTTGTCGGCTTTGATGGTTCCGGCTGCCAGATTGGAAACAAGCAAACCAGAAACATCAATGATTTCCAAAGCGCTGTTACCATAAGAAGCCAAATAAGCGTAATTGCCTGAAACAAAGACTGAACGCACATAAGTCAACAAAGCCCCGCCGCCGCCCCCATTAACGAGCGAACTTTTGTGCGCCGGCGCGGCTGGATTGGAAATGTCAATAATTTCCAGAGCGCCACTGGCCTGATTAGAAGCCACATAAGCGTAATTGCCTGAAACAAAAACTGAATAAGCTCCGTCTAGCAAGGGAGCGGCTCCGCCAGCGCCTTTGGAAAGCGAACCTTTGTGCACTGGACTGGCTGGGTTGGAAACATCAATGATTTCCAAGGCGTCGCTATCATTAGAAGCCACGTAAGCGTAATTGCCAGAGACAAAGACCGAGGAGGCACCATCCAACACTGCTCCGCCCGAACCATCAACAATTGAACCCACATGCACTGGATTGGCTGGGTTGGAAACATCAATGATTTCCAAGGCGTCATTATCAGTAGCACCAGAAGCCACGTAAGCGTAATTGCCAGAGACAAAGACCGAGGAGGCGCCATCTAATTTATTAATTGTGCTGCTAGCGATTGAACCCACATGCACTGGATTGGCTGGGTTGGAAACATCAATTATTTCCAAAGCGTCGCTAACGGTAGAAGCCACATAAGCGTAATTGCCAGAGACAAAGACCGAGGAGGCGCCATCTAGCAAGGGCGCGGCTCCGCCAGCGCCTTTGGAAAGCGAACCTTTGTGCACTGGACTGGCTG
>CAZHEJ010000013.1:2782-18837 GCA_964531615.1 uncultured Gammaproteobacteria bacterium
CAGAGCGTCGCTGGTTTGAGCAGCCACATAAGCGTAATTGCCTGAAACAAAGACCGAGGAAGGGGAGGTTAGTAGAGCTCCGCCTGTGCCATCAGTGATTTTGCCCGCATGCGTAGGACTGGAAGTGGAAATGTTGACAATTTCCAAAGCGTTGCCACTTGCAACAGCCACATAAGCGTAATTGCCTGAAACAAAGACCGACTTTGCTCCACTCAACTCCGCTCCGCCCGCGCCGTCGGCAATTGAACCTCTATGCGTCGGGCTAGCCACACTGCCAATAGGATTTGGCCCGCCTAACAAATTAAGGGTGCCGGAGGCGGAGACATTGCCTGAAGAATCAATGGCAAATAATCCTGAATTATATCCAGTGCCTTTGGCAAAAGTGAAACTGGTGCTGGAAACAATTGTAGAGGTGGTGGAGACTCCTCCCCAAACAGTCAAAGTGCCTGTTGCCGAGACATTGCCTAAAGAATCAACATAGAATTTGCCCAATAAATTAGAAGTGCTGGTGGCAATGGCTAAATATGAAGCAGAAAGGGTACTGGTGGTCGTGCCGTCAGTAATGGTCACTGGATTGGACACCCCACCACTCACTGCCGCCCAACTCAAAACGCCAGAGCCATCAGTTTTTAAATAATTATTGGCAGATTGAGTGGAAGGGAAAGTGTAAGTTAAACCAGCCAGTGTTAAAGTCCCAGAAGCTGAAACATTGCCCGAGGTGTCAACATAAAACTTGCCGAGGTTGTAGCCGCTAGCCATGTTGAATTTAAGAGAATTGGCCGAATAAGTGCTGGTGACAACTCCGCTGGAAGAGAGATAAAGTGTATCGCCAAGTAAAGTTGCTTTTTCCATTCCACTTGAATCTCTGATGATAATGCCGCTGGTCTCACCTTTGATGTCCAAGAAGGATGACCGACTGTTAGTGCCAAGTGTGAGCCAGGCGGTGGCAGAAAGAGCAGCGGGAGAACCCGGCGAATCGGGTAGAGTAACCGACTGGGTAGAGGTAGCAATGCTCATCAGATCATTGCCAGAAGAATCCTGCCATCTGGATAGATAATCATAAGTTGTGCCTGCTCCGCCGGTTGAGCCTTTAATAAGTAAAGGCAAAGCCGTGGTGGAAGTGGCTTTGATGTAGAGTTGAGAAAGACCGCTGCCCTCTGCTCCAATATCCAGATTGCCGGCAATGTATAAATCATTGGAAAAGGTGGACGAAGCTGAAGAGATTAAGCCATTGGTGGCGTAAATAATGCCAGTGGAAGTGACCGTACCAAAAACGCGAAGGGTGCCAGAAGTCGAGATATTACCCGAGGAGTCAAGAGTAAACACGCCTTTGTTGTAGCCAGAGCTCTTGAAGAAATCAATATAGTTGACGGCAAAGGTGGAAGTGGCAGCTCCGGAACTAGAAACATCAAGCCTGTCGCCTTGCAAAAGGGCTTTAATCATGCCATTAGCATCTCTGATTGATAAGGCAGCTGTGTTGCCTTTGATGTCGACCAGGCCAGAACGGCTGTTAGTGCCTATGGTAAGCCAAGCAACATTTTGAAGTGCAGCGCTAGTGCCGTCAGTAAGAGTAACAGTCTGGGTAGAGGTAGCAATGGACAAAACATCATTGCCAGAAGAATCCTGCCATCTGGATAGATAATCATAAGTTGTGCCTGCTCCGCCGGTTGAGCCTTTAATAAGTAAAGGCAAAGCCGTGGTGGAAGAAGCGTTGATATAAAGCTGGGACGCACCGCTGCCTTCGGCTCCAATGTCAACATTCCCGGCAATGTACAAATCATTGGAAAAAGTGGACGAAGCTGAAGCAAGCAAGCCATTGGTGGCATAGAGAATGCCCGTGGAAGTGACATTGCCAAAGGTGTAGAGAGAACCAGAAGCCGAAACATTGCCTGAGGAGTCAACATAGAATTTGCCTAAATTAAAACCGCTTTGTTTGCCCAACATCAAGGTGCTGGAAGTCAAGGTAGAAGTAGAAGTGCCGCCGGCGCTGATATAAAGTTCTGCGTTATTATCAAAGTAAGATAAAAGTTTATTTGAAGAGTTATACCATTCGGTTAAATTACCAGTCTGGCCAGCGAAACCGCGGATGGCCAAAGGCTTGGCCGTGGTAGAAGAAGCGCTGATGAAAAGTTGAAATTTATTTTTGTCCGTGCTGGAAGCGACCCCAATATTTAAACCGCCCCAAACAGATAACGAGCTAGAAGCCACGGCAACAGAAGTGGTAGCTGCCCCGCCGCCAATAGATACGTCCCCGAAAAGTTGGGTAGCTCCGCCCACATTCAAGCCGCTCCTGACCAATAAGCCGTCATTAAACTGAGCAAAATTCATGATTTGCAGATTGTCGGCTTTGATAGCGCCAGCCGCCAGATTGGAAACTGTTAAACCAGCAACATCAACAACTTCCAGAGCATTGCTTGTATAGGAGACAACATAAACGTAATTTCCAGAAACAAAAACCGCCTGCGGCCCACTCATTAATGACCCGCCTGTCCCGTGGACAAGAGATCCTTTATGGGTCGGCGCGGTTGAACTAGAAATATCAACAATTTCCAAAGCATTGTCCAATTCGGCAGTTAAGTAAGCATAATTGCCAGAGATAAAAACAGATGTCGCCCCACTTAATGTCGCGCCGCCTGTACCATCGGCAATTGAACCTTTATGCGCCGGACTGGCCGGATTGGAAATATCTATAATCTCCAGAGCGGCGCTATTAAAAGAGGCGACATAGGCATAATTGCCAGAGACAAAAACTGAATTAGGCGCGTCCAGATATGGAGAGTCGCCTGCTCCATCACTAACAGACCCCTTATGGACAGGGCTGGCCGGATTGGAAATGTCAATGATTTCCAAAGCATCGTCATTATAAGCCGCGACATATGCATAATTGCCGGAAACATAAACAGATGCGGCTCCGCCTAATAGGGCGCCGCCAGCGCCATCGGCAAGCGAACCCTTGTGTGTTGGATTGGCAGGGTTGGAAATGTCTATAATTTCAAAAGTACTGCCGTCATAAGAAGCCACATAAGCGTAATTGCCAGAAACAAAAACTGATTTAGGGCCGTTCAAAGCCGCTCCGCCCGCGCCATTGGCAATTGACCCTTTGTGAACTGGGCTGGCAGGATTGGAAATGTCAATGATTTCCAAAGCGCTGTTGGCATAAGAAGCCACATAGGCATAGTTTCCGGATATAAAAACTGAATATGCTCCGTTTAACAGCGCTCCGCCCGCGCCATTGACGATTGACCCTTTGTGAACAGGATTAACCGGATTAGATATGTCAATGATTTCCAAGGCGTCATCCAAAAAGGTGGGCACATAAGCGTAATTGCCTGAAATAAAAACTGAATAAGGAGTCCGCAAATAAGGAGTGCTCCCGCTGCCGTGAAGCAATGACCCTTTATGCGTGGGATTGCCTGTCTTGCCAATAATATTGATAAAATCGCGGAAAGTGGAAGTGCCAAAGACGTTCAAAGTCCCCGAAGCCGAGACATTGCCAGTCGCGCTATCCACATAAAACCGACCCTGCAAATAGCTTGTGCTGGTTCCAATTGTTAAAGGACCAGTCAAGGTTGTAGTTGCAAGTGTTGTCGTGTTAAACTGGAAACTCCCGTCGCTGGCTGAAACAGGAATGTATGTGGTGGTGGAAACTGTTTTCGTGCCCACGCCGTCTAAATATTTTGCATTAAATGCGTACGGAGCGGCAGTGATCTGCTTGCGCGGAACGAGCGTTTCACTGCCAACCCTCACTTCCAAATAAACACTCTGGTTATCCCTAAAAATATCAGTGGAAAATCCGTTTGTGCCTGTGCCTCCCAAATCAACGGTAAATATGCCGCTGCTTGGAGTAACGCTTATAGCAGTCGGCGCGCCAGTAGTTCCGGCCGCAGTGTACAAAACATTGCCAGCAGTGAGAGCGTCATATAAAACAAATTTGATGCTCTGGGTCGTGGAAGCAGAAAGATTGTTGACGAGTAATTTGCCTTGGTAGGTGATAATAGACGGAGCTGAAGCCGCTTCTGTTGTGCGCCATGAGTAAATAGTGAAGAAAAAAAAGAAAATAACGTACAAAAAAATTATGCCTATACCCAAAAAAAGGCGGTGATTCTTTCTTTTTAATCCGTCGCTCCTTTCTTCATTCATAAATCGTGGCTGTTCAACGAATATTATACCATTTTTTTGCAAGTTTTACTGTTTTTCATCTGTGGATAACTCGTCTTGATTTGTTTTCTTCTTCTCCAGCATTACATCATGAGTGATTGTATCAGCTTCTTTGCCTGTTAAATCAATAACTTCAGTTTGTTTTGGCTGGTAATCCTTGTGGTCAAAAGTGACATAATATTTATTATCCCCGGCCAGGAAATAATAGCGCCCGTGGCGGTCGGTTATCTGCGAAGCGACTAATTTGTCAAGCTGTGCGCTAAACAGACGCGCCACTGCTTTTGCCACAGGCTTCTTGGTTTCTGAATCATGGACAATGCCCCAGCCCTTGGTTTTGATTGGCTTTGAGAGGCGCTTGAATAGCAGGCTCATTCCCACATGCACGAATAATAATGCGCCAATGTACCAGGTAGGAGAAATGTAAAAAGAAATAAGTGTGATTATAAAGCCCAAAATCGCAATCGCAGACTGCAAAGACCTCGCTATTCTGCCCCACAGCAGACGCACTGGCTTTTTCTTTTCTTCTCCAGCAACATCAAGTGGTATGTTGGCTGTTATCACTGAATCTTTTTCAGTCACCTCAATAATTTCGCCGTGGTAAATATCAAGCCGCCGGCCGTCAATATTGTAATTGGCCAAAAATAAAGATGGGAAAACAAAATTGCTTTTTTGCGCTTCAAGCCTGTATTTGCCCGGCTCCGCAACAAAAGCGTAGCGCCCCTGTTTATCAGTTACTTTGGACTGGACCATCTGCCCTGTGTCTGCGTTAATGAGGCGGACAATCGCCAAATCCACTGGCAATTTATTAAGCGAATTGTAAACCTGCCCCCATTTTTCCCTCCTGCGGTAGCCAAGCAAAAACAAGGGCTGCAAAAACAGCAGGCGCAAAAATGGAAAAACATCTGCAAAAGAAATAAACGGGATGGTGGAAACTGCCACCACGCTCACTGCTGTCGGCGCTACTACTCTCTTAGCAGCTTTTTCCACTTTTGGATTGTCAGCGGCTTCACGGGCCATCTTGGCAGTATCAACAACTTTTTGCACAGCAATATCTTTCTGCTCTGTTGCTTTTTCCAAAAGATTTTCCGCAATGTTTTTCAAATTTTCTTCCAACGTGGCATCGGGGTCAATTATTTCAATTAATTTTTTGGATTTCTTAATCAAATAAATATCCTCATTAATCACATTATTGCTTACGGTAAACGCCGGCGTCTGCCTGTCATTATAATCTTCTTTCTGGGCTAAAATATAATAACGGCCGTTTAGCGCTGTCCAGCCATAAAACCCATTGGCATTGGACTCCCAGGGATTAAGCTGGCCGAAATCCGCCATAGAAACCAGCTGGCCATCGGCATTATACAAGCTTACTTTTGCTCCGCCTGCCCGTTCATTATTTTCCCCCCAAATATTTCCAAATGGCAATGATTCTAATTTAAAAACCAAAGCATCAAAACCAATCTCTCGGCCATAGTCAATTTCTAAATGCGCTTCCTCTGTTCCAACGCCGGAAAACGACAAGCTGGTGTAGTATCTTTGGTCAAGAGCATTGTAAATAAATTGGTACTCAACGGCTGAAACGCGCAAGATTAAATTTTGCGGAACGGCTATTAATGCTGACTTAGGCACTCCGACTGCTAAATTGCTTCCTGTTAGGCTGGCTATTTTATCGCCTTGCAAAGACAAGTTGATTTTCCCGCCCCCTGCCAAAAATACTAAATCAGACAAGCTTATTCTCAAAACTCCGCCTACTGTGACGTCAGACGAATTATATTCATCATTATCATCATAACCGCTGCAGCCAGAATCAGCCAAATCAACTAAATCATCACTGTCATTGTCCAATCCGTCATTGCATTGCATAGTAGTTCCAATTGGCTGGCAAGAAGGATGCAAAGCGCAATTAACCGCATCCAGACAATCAACCAGCCCATCGCCATCATTGTCCAGTCCGTCATTGCAGACTTCTGCGCCTATCACAATACAAGCCGGATTAGCGCCGCAGTCAGCAATATCCAAACAATCAACTAGACTGTCTCCGTCATTATCCAATTGGTCAGTGCAGTTTTCCAAACTTATGATTAAACCGTCAACTGAAGCGCCGGAACTGTAATTATCAGAAGTATCATAGGAAAAAAATGTGTAATAATAGCGGACATTCACAGCCACAGTGGCATCAGTAAAACTCGCGCCGCTGCCAGTATAAACTAAAACTCCGTCGCTGGAATTAGCCGAGGGACCCTCGACTTTTCGCAATGCTTTAATGCCGGAAAAATCCGCATTTTCCCCTGCCAGCAGAGGATTGGACCAATCAAGGCGGAAAGAATTTCCATTGACTGCTGTGAGCGTTAAATTGCCCACATTTGACGGTGCGATGCTATCTTTCTCTGTGGTAAAAACCGCATCGCTGGTGCTTGTAGAATTGCTTGCTAAATCAACGGAAATTATCTGAAAATGATAAAGTATGTTGGGCAATAAGCCGAGCAGAGTTACAGCATGCGCCAAAGAATAATTGGGATTGCTGGCTGAACTGCCATAAGCGCTTGTCAAACCAAAAGGCACTTGTCCATCAGTTGATTCATCAGTCTGCCAGCTGATCTGGCAGCTGTTAATTCCTGCGCTTACTGAAATATCGCTTATGTTCGGCGGAGTAAAATCCTGAAAAAGAGTTGTGAAACTGCCGGTAAAATTCATTGTTTGGCTGGATGTGTCAGTCACTGTGATTTTAAAATAATAAGTTGTGCCTATTAGCAAGCCTGTTAAATTCTTGCTGTAATTTCCGCTGGGCGCAACAGTAATCGGTTCAGCAAGGCCGTAAGAAGGAGTAAGGCCGTAAGAAAAAACAATGCTGTTTACGCCGACATCATCAGTGGCAGTCCAATTCACTGCTGCCGTGGTAAAAGAAGTGGAAGATGAAACATTGCTGATTATCGGCAGATTGTCTGATGGAACAGAGCCGGTTTTAAAAGTGCTGGTGTAAATTCCCGTATTGCCGGCTGTGTCTGTGGCAGTAATCTGAAAAGAATATGTGGCATCGGAATTTAGGCTGGTTATTGACGCTTGATATTCATTATTGCCCAAGCTGGTGCCGACAATCTGGGTGTTATAATTGCCTATTCCATAATTTAAGTATGTGCTGGCAATAGACGAATCATCAGTAGCGCTCCATTTGATAACTGCGGAATTTGTGGTAACAGCTGCGGATATAAAAGTGATTGTTGGACTGATGGTATCGCCTCCTCCTCCGGGACCGCCTCCTGATTCCACAACACAGGCATTGCTGCAGCCGTCTTGGCTTATTAGATTGCCGTCGTCACAGCCCTCGCTGCCTTCTGTAACACCATTCCCGCAAATTGACGGCACTGAAAAACCAATTGTCACGCTGGAATTGACTTCTGTGCCATGCGCATAATCTGCATTAACAAATAAAAAACATGCTGAAATCAGCAAAAAAAATAAAAATAAACTTGATTTTTTATTAGCCAGAAGCATAATTCTTTTTTCTTCTAACAATTATAATTGCCGAAATAACTGTTAAAATTATTAACAATAAAATTAACTTAAACCACCATGGAAAATACATAATTAAAGCTGTTATGGCGACTGTTTGTTGCAAACGACCATAATTTATCCGCGCTTCAACGCGATAAAAGCCGGGCAGCCAATTATCGCTTTTTTCTATATTAAATTCATAATTCCTTGACATGCGGGGAAGCAGATTGTTTCCTAAATATAACAGCTGGGACTGTTTGATTTCACCGCGCCAGCTTTTTACCAAAATCTCGCCCCGCAAGGGCAAATCAACATTGCCTGCATTCTCCAGCTTTAATAAAAAACGCCACTGGCTGTTTTGATATTCTTCTTTTTCTAATTTCTTCACTAATAAAACTTCTTTGGCTTCGCCTGCCACTTGCAAAGACAGCAAGGTGAACAAACGTCCTTGCAAGCTAATTACTTCTGGATTTATTTTTCTTTCTTGAACTGCCAGACCGAGCGAATAAGCGCCAGGGTAGGCATTCTGCGGAATCTGAATTTGAAATTTAAAATCCCTTGATTGTTGCGCCGGCACTGTTACTAAATCTTTTTCTGGCTTAATCCAATCTTCTGCCTCGCTAAAATCAGAACCAAACAAAGTATGGCCTTCTTCATCCTGTTTAGCCCCTAAAACAAGCAGATTGTAATTTCTTGATTCATATTGCTCATTTTTCACCGTCACTGTTAAAAACTGGCTGCCGCCAGGCTCAATAGTGGCCATATAGCGCAATGGGGATATTGAAAACGCCTTGGCAGAAGGCGCTAAACCAAATATGCCAAGCAAAAAAATAATAATTAAAAAAAATTTTCTATTGCCATTCGCCATAATCAAAAATTCGCTGATAAATTCAAGACAATGCTCTGGCTCTTGCTGCCGTATGAAGTGGTGCTGATGCGCGAGGCTTTGACTGTCATGGTTACAGTCCTGCTGGTTACTGCCCCGGTCGCTGAAGCTAAAATTCTGCCAGCGATAATGGAACGGTCATCAGCAAATGAAGCATCAGTTCCGCTCACAGCCAAGCCGTATTCTTCACTGCCAGCAGTGACTGAACCATCGCTCACAGCTGTTATTGGAGACGCATCCGCGCTCCCTATTGACAAAGTGTAGCCTGTTTCAGAACCGCTAGTTACAGTGGCTATTGAACTATCTGTATTAACAGCAGACACACTCAAATCGCCAAGGCTTAAAGCGCTGTCGCTGATTGATAAGGTAAGTTCTCCCCTTTCCATTGCCTGGAATCCAGCGCGGATTTCATAACTGGTGCTGGTTGGCAGGCTGGCCGGCCACTCTCCAACACTGTCAAATAAATCATAAGAAGTGCTGGTGCTGTAAACACCGCCTAAACCAAAACTATCAGCATAAATCCTATAATTGGTGGATGTCATTTCCCCCCCTGCCGTTATGCTGACAAACAATACTGGCAGAACCAACAATATAAATAAAGCGGTTCTTAGCATAATATGCAAAATACATTTTAATCTACTGCACTGCCTACCAAACTTTTAATTTTGGAAATGATATCATTATTGCCGGGATTTAATTCTTTTACGCGGTAATAATATTCCAAAGCCTTGGCATTATTGCTCCTCATTTCATACAACAAGCCCAGGCTGTACAAAGCATTGGAATAATCTTTTTGTATCCGCACCGCTTCCAGCCAGAGCTTTTCTGCATTATCCCAGTCGCCCTTTTTCTGCCGATTGTAAAAAAGCCGGCCCAGATTGAACAAAGCTTCTGGGTTATTTGCATAGGCTGGTATAATTATTGAATAAGTTTCAATGGCCTTGTCTAAATCCTTCTGCTGTTCGTAAACGGCTGCCAAAGAAACATACGCCGCCACATAATCATTCTTGAATTCTAATGCTTTCTTATAATTTTCCACTGCTTTATCAAAATCCCCGGCGCGGGCGTAAATATTTCCCAATCGCCACTGCCAGACTGGATTATTTGGCTCAAGCTCTACTGCCTGCTGCAGCGATTTTACAGCCCAATCTTTGGCGCCCGGCACTAAAAGCGAAGCATTATCATACATCATGGCTAAATTGTCCCAAATGGTGGACGACTTGGGCGACAAGTCAGTAGCGCGTTTAGCTGACTCCACAGCTTTTGCCATCAGCCCGGCAACTGAATTCACCTGCGCCTCTGATTTTTGCGCTTCATCTGAAGCTTGCAATAAATAAGTTCTGGCCAATGCAACGTGGTAAATATCCAAACTGCCGCGCTGCTGCACTGCTTTATTTAGCATAGATTCAGCCGCATTATAATCATTGCTCTGGAAAGCCTTGTTATAATTATATTCTGCCATATAAAAACGCACGCCCAAAACTCCTATCATTACCACTGTTGCCATAACAACGATTGTGCCGAAAGAAAAAACCAGATTATGCTGCGGGGTTTCTTCCCATGCCCAAACTTTATTTTTTAAAATATTTACATTGCCGACTAAATAAAGGCCTGACACCATCAAACCTAAAACCAGCCACCAAAGCCACCATAATACCGGCCCAACAAAGGTGGTGGCTAAACCTATGCACAGCACCAGCCAGCCTATTAACAATACAAATAAAGGTATATTCATTTCCTCATTGGCTTTCATTAAACGTATGGCATTCTTTGCTAGTCCGATTTTGCGCAGGCCATATAAAGCATGCACTGAATAACCGATTACTAGCAATAGAAGAAAAACAAACCCTAAAGAAACAATCACCCCTCCTTCAGCCAGCAAGGCAAGCAAAGTATTTATCGGCTGATTAAATCTTACTGACCAAGCCAGTTGGTTGTAATTAAAATCAATCGGCTTGAACTGAGAAAAATCAACTCCGAAAGTGCCGGGACCGCTGCCTAAAAGAAAATTCTTTACGCCTGCAAATATTGTATCAGATGTGATGTTCCACGAAATTTTTGTAGCTAAAGAAACTTCCGAGGGCAATGGAAATTGAACTGATTTAGGGCTGCCAAATGTAATAAAAACGATAGTTAATATCAGCAAAACAAAAAGTGCTGTGAGCCAGCCTGTTCTGGCTTCACTCATGGAAACAAAGCCGACCATCAAAAGCAATCCCAGCCCTACCAGCAAAATCCACCATAAAAAACTGAAGCCCAGCACCAGCAAAGCAATACAGTTAAGCAAAACAAGCAGAAAATATGCTAATGAGCGCCCAATAGTGCAATTCCTCTGCATAACCAGCCCGCCAGCTATCGCCAAATTGAATATCAGCCAGATGCCGAATCCGCTGTTTGAGTTATCCACAGTATTCCACACGCCCCCCAGCCACGGCAAAGAAAAATCAAAAACGCCTTTTAATAAAAACATTGCAGAAGTGATTCCGCCGCTAATTAGCAACACATCAACAGCCAATTGCCACTTTTTGGAATTGTCAAGCAGGTTTACAATGACAAAATAAAAAATAATGGAAAACGCCAGTAAAATGAAACTAATGCCGAAATAATCAGGCCTGCCGAGAAAGCTGTCAGAAATGCCGGCCGAAAAAACCGAGGAAAACAGCGCCACAGCCAAAATCCCCAGCAAGAGCCAGTCAATTACTGAATGCCTGAAAATTATCTTTTTAAGCACTACGGTTTTAAGGCACCAAAAAAACAAATTCAAAAGAACCAAGCCAAAAAATAAATATTGTTTTGGCAGGACATAAAAATTCGCCAGCCGGCTGTCCAAAAAAACCGGCAACAAAAAAATATTCAACAATAGCAGACTGTAAGAAAACAAATCTGCAAATTTGGCTAAACGGATGTTTGGATTTGCAAACATATCTATTGAATTAAAAATTAAATTTTGCTGTAAATAAATTATAGCATAAACCAGCAAATAGCAAAAGTTGCCAAACGGTGGAAAAAATACTACAATTCACCTGTCAAACTATATGCTAATCTTCCTCTGCGGCGCAGACACTTTCCGCAGCCGCCAGCATCTTAAAAAGATGATTGCCGAATTCAAGGCCAAGCGCGACCCCCAAGGGCTGAATGTGGCTGTTTTGGACTGCTCAAGGGAGGAAATGCCGGCAATTTTAGAACAAATAACCGCTTCGCCGTTCCTGGCAGAGAAAAAAATGATAGTGCTGGAAAATCTGCTGTCTTCAAAACATAAAGAATTGCAGAGTGAAATTCTGTCAAGAATCAAAGAAAAAAAACTGCCTGAATCCAATATACTCGTTTTTTGGGAAGAAATTGATGAGTTCAAAAGCAAGGAAGCCCAAACATTGAGCGAGATTCTAAAAAAAGAAAAATACTCGCAAATATTTGCGCCCCTTAAAGGCGCTAAATTATCCGCCTGGCTGGCTGCTGAAATTAAAGAACGGGGGGGCAAGATCAGCAATTCTGCTCTGGGTTATTTGATCCAAAACTCCGCTGATTCCTGGCAATTGAATTCTTTGATTAATCAGCTTATCGCCTATAAAATCCCCCCATTACCCCCCTTTACAAAAGGGAGGGCAGAGGGGGATTTATTAGAGGAAATAGAAATAGCGGATATAAATTTATTTTTAAGTGAAAAAATAGATGACAATATATTTAATCTTGCTGACGCTCTTGTTGCTAAGCGGCCCAAACAAGTTTATCAGATGATTCAAGAGCAATACCGCTTAGGCAAGGACCCGGGATATTTGTTTATAATGATTTTAAGGCAATTCAGAATTTTGCTCCAGCTGCGCGATTTGTTTGAAAGGGAAGATAATGCGAACAGCGATTCTCTGGCAAAAAAACTCGGCCTGCCTCCGTTTGTTGTCAAAAAATCCCTTGCACTGGTAAAAAAATACACTTCAAAAGAATTAAAAAACATCTATCAGCAATTGCTGGAAATTGACATCAAAACAAAAACCGGCTTGGCCGGCCAGTCATTGCTCTTGGATGTGTTTGTGGGGAAGTTTGCCAATTAAATTTCCTTGCGCTTCAAATCCTCTTTTTGCTTTCTCACATAATAAAGAATCTTCCCTATCTCTTTTATGGACAGGCCTTCCATATCTGTTGTCTTAT
Organism: uncultured Gammaproteobacteria bacterium; assembly: GCA_964531615.1. Classification (GTDB taxonomy): domain Bacteria; phylum Patescibacteriota; class Patescibacteriia; order Magasanikbacterales; family UBA922; genus CAZHEJ01. Next base: position 15,459 of record CAZHEJ010000013.1, read on the forward strand.
AATTTTTCCGCAAATAATTTCTCAAATCTTGTCCGCTTTGATTAAAAAATCTTTCAATTTCTTCAATCACCCGCTGTAAATTTGATCTTAATTCTATCAGGCATTTTTCTTCAGACATTGCCTCTGTTTCTTTGATATCGCCCGTCTTTTCAAGCGCGTACTTTCCTCCTTTTCCCATCCCTTCTAATCTGTACAGTTCATACCTTTCGTCTTGCTTTACTGTTAGTCTATTCCTTCCCGAAACCTTGGAATAACCCGCCAGCCTATCGGCATCGCTTCTCGCTTGTTCATAATAAGGTTTCTCTCCATAACCAATTACACTCAAACCAGCGCTGAAGCTGAAACCATGTCTTTCACCACCCTTTTCCCATTGGATTTCAGAAATGCGGCCGGCAATGCGCTGCACCAGCTCCACTATGTTCGTCTCTTTGGCTACGCCTGTTATACTCGTTTCTTTCCTTACATTGTTCAGGATAACCACAAATTCATCCCCGCCGACTCTTGAAGCAAAATCATTATCGCGGGTTGATTCGCTGATGGTCTCACCTATCTTTTTCAGGACTTTATCCGCTTCCACATGTCCGATGCTTTCGTTAATATCCCTGAATTTGTCCAAATCAAACGCTATCAAAACCATTTGCTCGTCCTTTTGCAAACCGGCAAGCGCGTGCCCGTACATTTCAACCAAAGCCGGCTCCCGCAAAAGGCCAGAAATATTGTCTCTCTGCGATTCCTTTTCCACCCGCCTTATTTCCGGCGCAATCAGATTTATAAACTCCATCATGTACTCATGCTTTTTCTCCAGAATCTCCAGCTCTGTCCGCAGGTTTGCTTTTATATTCTCATCGCCTGTTTTCTCTGTCTCCTCCGATAGTTTCTTTTTTCCAAAACTCAACCTTTTTTCTAACCTTTCTAAAAAGCGCTCCTTGATGTTTTCCACTTCTGACTCATCCACCCCTGCTTTAAAATCCTTTTTTCCTCCTCCCGCGAATTCATTTGAAATTGATCCATTTTCTGTTTCTTTTTCACTCATAAAATTTTATTTTTCAGGCAAAACATTGACTTTTTTCATCAAGCGGGACAGTTTGCGCGAAGCAGCGCCTTTTTTCAGCACGCCTTTTTTAACCGCCTTGTCCAGCATTTTCTGCGCCAAATGGGCTTTTTCCACTGCCTCTTTGCTTTGTGAGACCACGGCCTTCCGCGCTGCTTTGACAGCGTCTTTATAGGCATTTTTAACGATTAAATTGGCAGCCGCTCTTTTCTTGGCCTGCCTTAATGCTTTTTTCCCTGCTTGCTTAATTGGCATATTTTAGATAATTAGTTAGGTGGAGATATACTATTATTTTTTGGCAGATTTGTCAAGAACATGCTTTATTTAAAAAAAGAAAAGGGGTAGTAATGTAACCATTAATACCCCTTTTAAAACCCCTTTAAAGAACAACCCTTACTTACATTTTGGTTTTATTAACCCAAAATCCCAGAATCCTCCTTCAATCCCCCACTTGGAGTCATCCAAGTATAGAAGGAAGCCTTCTCCGAAAAGTCCATCAAATCGGATAAATGGTGGGAACGCACCATGAATATATTGGAGTAATTGAATGCTTATCTGTTGGGAGCACAAACTAACTGGGAGCTGGATTTCAACGAATGGAAATTCAAATAGTTGATATATCTCAATAAAACTTAGGGAGTACGGATCCAACATGCTTACTCTTACTGCATTTAGCTCGTCTGGCTGAAACTCCATTGTCGGAGTAGAGGCACTGGTTAATAATCCATCTATACAGTTGCCAGTCCAATTCAACATGATCCGCTTTTCCTCGATAACCATTAGCGGATTTGGGTTGTCGCCGGAACAATCAACCATTGTTCCTTCACCTGGAGGACACTCAATAATAATTTCATTTCCAGTAATAACCGTAACGACATTTAGTAACTGTCCCATTTGATTTTTTACAATAATCTCCCATTCATCCGGCTTCAAAGGAATTTTCTCTGTGTCTAAGACAATAAGAAAATTTCCTTTGAATGCTGTTGTGCTTATGAAAGGCACGAAATTCACCTGAAAACTGAGCAGGGAAGTGCGCGTTATTTCTATCGGTAACGGTTCTTCCTCTGATTCGGCTAATAACTCCCCGGCAAATTCCTCAACTGATATCTTTTTTTCAATCCCTTCCAAATATCCAGAAGAAGAGACTCCAAGATAAATTTCAGCCCTTCGCAACCTTCCACTCCAACTTCCGCACTCAAATTCTATTCTGGGTACAACACCTGATATACCATCTGGGGTCTCTCCATCCCCATAGATATAAATAGTCCTTGTGATGTCCTCACCTTCACATGAGAGAAAAAGAAACAAACCAACAAAAAACAGAAATTTTACCTTTTTCATTGTCTACCTCCTAAAAATTTAGTAAATCCTGCGTTAGAAGATTGTCCCCAAGCCAGCCAGTTTGGGTCTTCCAAAACGGAAATAAATTCCCAACGCGGAGAGAAACCACTTTCTCCTCCTCTTTCCAAGAGGAGGTGCCCCGACATAATGTCGGGGCGGAGGAGTTGCCGGAGCTTTTGCTTCCACTCCCCCTGCCCTTCGGGCTTCCCCCTCTCTGGCAGAGGGGGATAAAATGATTACTTTCCGCGATAGGAAATAAGGAGGTTTTTGTATTTCCCCTTGAAAGATTGTAAAGAACAACACTCATTTTATGTTAGCCCTTTTTTGCTTTTTGATTTTAACGTCAAATTATACCACATTTTGACCTGTTTGTCAAGAGTGGGGGGTGTGGATAAATAAGTACATTCTAAACTAGAAGCACCACCTAAATGTTAAATAATGCCTTTTGTTAAGCCATCTGCTCTATCCGTCTATTCCAATCACAATCCATAGTTACTTATTTAATAATTTCGTTAATTCAGAAAAAATATAAATTTTATTCCGCTTTTTTTCGGGATTGGCTTCTTTCAAAATGCCTGCACCAACAAACTTATTAATCAAACTAAAAAAGTCTGTGTATTTTTAATTTTAGCATGTTTTCGCAACCCGTCCGCCTTTTTTCGCCGGAATTTTATTTTCTTCCAAACCCTTTGTTTCCATTGTTTCCGCGATTTGGCGGGTGGAAAGCTCGGCCAGCGCCGTAAAAACCAATTCAGCATCCGTCATATGGTCGCGCAAATTTTCCGTTTTAAGATTCTTCAAATTTTTATGCTCCTTCACCGTCAAATCGCTCCATTATGGCTCGGTCTTGGGTGAAGGGATTGATTGAATAATGCGGAACATTGTTTCCGTGTCTGCAACGTCAGTTTCTCTATTTTTTCCATCAGCAGATTGCAATTTCAGTTTGTCACATTTTGTGACAGACTCATTTCCCTCTTGTTTTAAGCG
>CAZHEJ010000014.1:0-7772 GCA_964531615.1 uncultured Gammaproteobacteria bacterium
TTCTGATTTTGACAAGGAAAAACTGCAGGAGCGCCTGGCAAAATTGTCCGGCGGAGTGGCGGTAATCAGAGTCGGAGCAGCCACTGAAACAGAAATGAAAGAAATCAAGCATCGCATTGAAGACGCTGTTGGCGCTACCAAGTCCGCGGTTGAGGAAGGCGTGGTGCCGGGCGGCGGAGTGGCTTTAATCCGCGCCACGAAAGCGCTTGATGATTTGAAATTAGATGACGAAGAAATTGTAGCGATTGCGATTTTGAAGCGCGCTTTGGAAGAGCCGTTGCGCTTGATTGCGGAAAATGCCGGATATGACGGCGCGGTTGTAGTCAATGAAATCAAAAAGCACAGCGGCAATTTCGGCTTTAACGCGGTTACTGGCAATTACGAAGATATGGTTTCAGCAGGCATTATTGATCCTACCAAGGTAACACGTTCAGCTTTGCAAAACGCTGTCTCCATTGCCGGAATGTTCCTCACCACTGAAGCAGTTGTTACTGACTTGCCGAAGAAAGATGAGCCAGCAATGCCTCAAATGGGCGGCGGCGGAATGTACTAAAATGCAGACTTACGCTGACTAAACGCAGAATAACGCAGAAAAAAGATGTTCAGAAATGGACGTCTTTTTAATTATAAACTTATCAACACTGCCTCTTGCCAAAACCTTGCGGGGGGAGGTATGATATAAGCAAGTTTTATTATTAATTTTCTATTCTTAAAGTAAAAAATATGCCAGTAAAAATTATCGCCGAAATAGGTCTCAATCATAATGGTGATGTAAAAATAGCGAAGCAGCTTATTGATGGGGCTAAATTGGCAGGTTGTGATTTGGTCAAATTTCAGAAGCGAACCATAGACATTGTATACAGTAAAGAAGAGCTGGATAGACCTAGAGAATCGCCATGGGGAACTACAACTCGTCAACAAAAAGAAGGGTTGGAATTTTCTATTGAAGAATATAAAGAGATTGACCGCTATTGCAAAGAAAAAGAAATTTCTTGGTTTTTTGCCGCTTGGGACATACCAAGCCAGCAACAGATGCGGATTTTTAATTGTCCCTACAACAAAGTCGCTTCTCCCATGCTTGGCTATATGGATTTATTAAAAGAAATAGCGTCAGAAGGAAAACACACTTTTATTTCCACAGGCATGTCAACATTTGAAGAAATAGACAAAGCAGTTCAGATTTTTCAAGATTCAAATTGTCCCTTTGAGGTGGTGCACTGCGACAGCACCTATCCCATGAAGAATGAAATGGCCAACCTGAAAATGATACAGGTTTTGAGGGATAGATATCATTGCGATGTTGGTTATAGTTGTCACGAAACAGGTCGCATTGTTTCATTCATTGCTTGTGTTCTCGGCGCAACATCTTTGGAAAGGCATATCACTCTCAATTGTTCCATGTATGGCTCGGATCAGGCAGCCTCAATTCCAATTTATGATTTGTGCAAACTTGTGAATGATATCCGCGCCATAGACAGCATTATGGGCAGTGGGAAAAAGGAAATTAGCGAGACAGAAAAACCGGTCAGAAAAAAACTTCGTTATTATGATAAAGTTGAATAAGATTAATTCATACAATCACCTTTTCTACTCAAAGAAGAGATGCAATTCAGGAAGCGTGGAAAATAGATATGACAAAAAATGTATTTTTGATTAGACATGGCGAGACTCAAGCTAACATTAGACGCGAGATTCAAGGTCAATCTGGGTATTCGCCCCTTACGACTTCCGGACGAACTCAAGTTGAGGAAGTCACTTCATTCCTAAAAACTCAACTTTCAAATGATGCTCATATTTGGTCAAGTGACCTTGGCCGTAGCAAAGATACTGCAAATCTTATTCATACAGGACTGAACTCAAGTCCTCCAATTTTTTTGTCACAACTTAGACAACGCAATTGGGGTCATGCGGAAGGTAAGAGATATAATGCAAGTAGGGGAGCATTCTTCAAAATAGTGTCTAAAGTCTCAGACAGTGAAAAAAGAAATGTTCTGGCAATTGTAATTGGAGACGATCCATTTGGTGTAGAAGAATCCCGAAGTTATCCATATTTGAGGACTATTAGCCGGTTTGGTTCCGGTGTAGACGCCATTGATGTTTATAATTTGTGGCATAAACGTAACATCACTGTAACCCATACTCAAAAACAGAACGCTGATTCTGTTGCTGAATTTTCCGTCGCAATGATAATCTTAATGCTACGCAATTTGCCAGTGCATATGTTTGAATTACGAGAAAGTGGCCCATGGCGCGCTGGTCAAATAGGTCATGAATTACAAAATGCCACAATCGGCATTATCGGCTGTGGTTCAACTGGCTTCCAGACAGCAAAACGTCTCTATCAATTGGGCGCTACTGTCCAGGTTTGGAACCGCACTTGGCCACCCGAAGGTATTGAAGCGTCCGATTTGTCTCTTTTCCACCATAATGAGGATATCCGTTCACTTGCCAGCACGAGTGATGTCATTTCTTTACATGTTGCACTTGGGCCAGAAACCCACCATCTACTAAATGAATCCCTGTTTCAAGAAATCTCAAAATCCGCTCGACATCCAGCCATCGTGAATACATCACGCTGCGATGTGATAGATGAGGAAGCACTACTAAATGCCCTAAATCAGGGTGTGATTAGTTCGGCCGCTTTAGATGTATGGTCACTAGAAAAGGAACAAACTAATGATACGGTTTTAGCTCTTAGATGTCATCCAAATGTCATAGCTACTCCCCATATCGCTGGCTATTCTGTTGAAGCAAGAAGAAATATGGCTATGCAATGCGCTCAAAATGTGGTATGTCTCGTTGAAGGACGCGGAGAGGAGGTTCAGGAGCACATAATAGAGGTATGGTAATCCTTTATGGAAATTCATGAACTGGTAAAATCATTAGGGGCCTTGAAGCAGAAGTTCGCTGATTTGCGGGTGCTCTTGAAATTGGATGAAAAAGCGATTGAGATCGCTGAATTGCAGAAAAAAATGAATGAGCCAAAGTTTTGGAATAATCAAAAACAAGCCACAAAAACAAGCAAGCACCTGGGCTCTTTGCAGGGGGAAATTGAACAATGGGAAAAATTATCAAAACAAATCAGCGATTTGCTGGAAATATCAGAATTAGATGAGAAAGACAAAGACGTTAATTTGCGCGAGGATATAGAAAAGCAGTACCAGTCAGTCAGCGAAGCAGTAAGCCAGTTGGAATTCCAGACATTGCTTTCGGAAAAATATGATGACCGCAATGCGATTGTTGCAATCCATGCCGGTTCTGGCGGGACCGAGGCGCAGGACTGGGCAGAAATGCTTTTAAGAATGGTTTTAAGATATGCGGAGAAGAAAAAATGGAAAACATTTATGCTTGATGAGACGCGCGGGCAGGAAGCAGGAATCAAATCAGCGGTATTCAGAATAGAGGGGAATTATTCTTACGGCCATCTCAAGTCCGAACACGGCACGCACCGCTTGGTACGCATTTCGCCTTTTGACGCGGAAAAAATGCGCCACACCTCTTTTGCTTTGATTGAGGTCATTCCTGAACTTGAAGAGTCAGAAACAGTGGAAATAAATCCCAAGGACTTGAGGATTGACACTTTTATGTCTGGCGGACACGGCGGGCAGTCTGTCAACACGACTTATTCAGCCGTGCGCGTGGTTCACATCCCGACTAATATCACAGTTTCCTGCCAGAACGAACGCTCGCAATTGCAAAACAAAGAAACAGCTTTGAAAATTTTAAAGTCAAAACTGCAGAAAATAAAAGACGAGGAAGAAGAAAAAGAAAAACAGAAACTTCGCGGGGAATACAAAAGCCCGGAATGGGGGAGCCAGATCCGCTCTTATGTTTTGCATCCATACCATATGGTCAAAGACTTGCGCACTGATTATGAAACTGCTGATGATAAGGGTGTGCTGGATGGAGAGCTTGATGGGTTTGTGGAGGCCTACCTAAGATGGATGAAAAAATAATTTATGGAACGTGTTAATCAAACAGAAGCAATTAAATATCTCAAATCCGGCAAAACAGTTATATTCCCGACAGAAACCTGTTATGGTTTGGGTTGCGACGCGACAAATCAATCAGCGGTTGACCGAATTTTTCAAATCAAAGGCAGACGGCAGGACAAGCCGCTTTTAATTGTTGTTCCGAATGTTGAAATGGCGAAAGAGTATTTGGAATGGACTTTGCTTTTAGAAGAATTGGCAATTAAACATTGGCCTGGTGCATTGACAATTGTCGGAAAATACCCCCCCTCTGCCCCCCCCTTAATAAGGGGGGGGAATGGGGGGGTGTTAGCCAACGGCGTTGTGGCGCAAGATAGCACTGTAGCAGTGCGGGTGACTGCGAATCAGTTGCTGAAAAATTTGTCAGAACAATTGGGCCGGCCAGTGGTCGCGACATCAGCGAATATTTCCGACGCAGGCGAGATTTATGATTCTAAAGAGCTGATTAAAATGTACGAAAACAGGGAATTTCAGCCCGATGCTATTATTGACGCCGGGATTTTGCCAAAAAATCCGCCAAGCACAATCATCAGCATAGTCGGAGGAGAGTTGAAGGTGTTGAGACAGGGGGCAGTGATTGTAAAATAATAGTTCTTTTTTTGAAAAGTGGTTTAGTTTCCCCCCTTAGTAAAGGGGGGTTGGGGGGTTATTGGCCAATAACCCACCTGTCCTCCCTTTGTTAAGGAAGGGTGCTTCGACTTTACGTCGGGGCGGGGTGGTTATCATCCCCCTCTTACCAAGAGGGGGCAGGCCGAAGGCCGGGGGAGTTTGCCGGCGCTTGCTCCCACTCTCTTGACTTTATCTTTGAGATAAAGTCATACTCTCTCTGGCAGAGAGGGATAACATATGACAAAAGTTTTTAATAATTATAAAAACAAACCAATTAGAAAAATTCTCCGTCGTCAGCTTACCAAAGGCGAAGTAGTTCTTTGGAAACATTTACAGCACGATCAGCTTGGTTGTAGATTCCGCAGACAATTTGGCATTGGCAAATACGTTGCTGATTTCTATTGCCCAAAATTAAAATTGGCCGTAGAAGTGGACGGATATTCCCACTTAGATGAAAATGTCTTTGAAAATGACCAAATAAGGCAGAAATATTTAGAAAATTTGGGTATTACTGTAATAAGATATACCAGTGAAGAAATTTTTAATAATTTATCGCAAGTAGTAGAACAAATATATTTAATTTGTCAAAAATTAGAAAAACAGCAAACTCCGGCAACTCCCCCTACCCCCTCTTGGTAAGAGGGGGACAGACTCGGCAACTCAGCTTGCCCCTTCGGGGGCATCTTTTCTTAGAAAGAGGAGGATGGTGATTACAATCCATCTCTCTGCTATGCTATGAACCCAAAATTTTATAATATTTATTTTACAATTTTACTTGCCGTTTCAGCGCTGGCTGTTATTTTTGTATTTTCTTATTTTCTTAACACCCTTACTTTAATAGAAAATTCCAATTTTGGCGCACAGGCGCGCGATATACCGAAAGAAAAACCGTCGGCGCAGACAGCTAAAGGCCTGTATCTTACCGCATATTCTGCCGGCAACCCGCAGAAAGTTGACGAGATTATCAGCTTGTTAAATAAAACAGAATTAAACGCAGTGGTGATTGATATAAAAGATTATTCAGGCAAGATTTTGTATAACAGTCAATTATTCTTAGTTAAAAAGCTTGGAACTTCAGATAACCGCTTGGGAGACGCAAAATCACTGGTCAAAAAATTTCATGATAATCATATATACGTAATTGCGCGGCAGACTGTTTTTCAGGATCCAATTTTGGCCGAAAAAATGCCGGGCTGGGCCATAAAATCAAAATCAGGAGAAGTATGGCGCGACAAAAAAGGCTTGTCATGGGTTGACCCGTCAAAAAAAGAAGTCTGGAATTACAATCTGGCCATTGCGCACGAGGCAATCAGATTCGGATTTGATGAAATTAATCTTGATTATGCGCGTTTTCCGTCTGACGGAGATATGAGTCAGGCAGTTTACAGTAACGGCAGCGAGGAAAAGTCATCAGTCATGCGCAGATTTTACCGTTTTATCAGCGGACGCTTGAAAGACGAACCCGTTTGGCTGTCATTTGACGTGTTTGGGTTTGTAATGGAGCGCTATGACGGAATGTCAATCGGCCAGCGCTTGCAGGACACAGTTGATAATGCTGACTATATCTGCCCAATGATGTACCCGTCGCATTATCCTGCCAATCATCTGGGCTTTGCAAATCCTGCCGAGCACCCAGCTGAAATTATTGAAAACGGCATACAGAAAGGCCTGCTGTATTTCAAAGACAAGCGCGCCAAATTAAGGCCGTGGATTCAGGCATTTGACCTGGGCGCAGTGTATTCTGACGGCGCAAAAATCAGGGAACAGATTGACGCGGTGGAAAAATATACGGACGCAGGGTGGCTGATGTGGAACGCTGGGAATAGGTATACCAATGCCGGGCTGAAGGTTTCAAAGTTGGTGGATTAATTGAAAGCTTTGTTGATTTGAAGAAAATAATAAATGATAGATGATAAATGATAAAGTGTAAGAAATTATGGTGAAAAATTATAAGAAGTTTTATCAGATGGATATTTGGATAGAGGCCTATAATTTGGGAAAAGAGGTTTTTGATTTAACATCAAACTTTCCGAGAGAAGAAAAATATGGTTTAGTTGATCAATTAAATCGTTCTAGTAATTCTGTTACTGCAAATATAGCCGAAGCACATGGGAGATTTTATTATGCGGATAAAGTTAGAGTATTGTATACAGTACGTGGAGAAATACAAGAAACACAGAGCCATTTAATTGTAGGCAAAAGTAGACGTTATTTAGAAAAAGAAAAGTGTGTGATATTGGTCGGCAAATATGAAAAATTGAAAATGAAATTAAATGGTTATATTGCAGATTTTTCTAAAAAGAAAAGCCAAAAATAAAGTATCATTTATCATCTATCATTATTGATTATGCATTTTACCTCCGTAAATATTAAATATCTTTGTAATAAGTATAATTTTACTCCCAGCAAACAGTACGGCCAGAATTATTTAATCACTGATGCGCCAATAAAGAAAATGATTGAAGCTGCTGAACTGTCAAAAAATGATACAGTAATTGAGATTGGTCCGGGGTTTGGCGTGCTTACTTTTGCTTTGGCGGAAAAGGCGAAGCGAGTGATAGCATTTGAGATTGAGAAGAAATTACAGCCATACTGGGAAGATTCCTGCTTTCGCAGGAATGACAAAATAGAAATTATTTGGGGAAATTTTTTAAAAATATTTAATATTAAATATTATAATATTGACAGTTATAAAGTCGTTTCCAGCATCCCATACCAAATCACATCAGATTTAATCCGCGCATTGCTGGAACTGGAAAATAAACCAGAGATGATTGTTTTAATGGTGCAAAAAGAAGTAGCAGAGCGCATTTGCGCTAAACCCCGTTCGACAGGCTCACGGCAAGCTGGCGACATGAGTTTGTTGTCAGTGGCAGTGCAGTATTATGGCCAGCCAAAAATTATCAAAATTGTCCCAAGCGGCTGTTTTTGGCCAAGGCCCAAAGTGGATTCAGCGATTTTGAAAATTGATTTGACGAAACCCCACCCTGCCCTCCCCTACAAGGGGAGGGAAACACCCTCCTCAATCCCCCCCTTATTAAAGGGGGGAAGGCCTGCCCGCCATGCCGTGCAACCATTGCCACCCCCAGAGCTGCCACCACCGTCTTCCCGGAACCGACATCTCCTTGAAGCAGGCGATTCATCGGTTGGGATTTCTCTAAATCAGCTAAA
>CAZHEJ010000014.1:7782-17625 GCA_964531615.1 uncultured Gammaproteobacteria bacterium
CAGCCAAAAATTATCGGCATTGTCCCAAGCGGCTGTTTTTGGCCAAGGCCCAAAGTGGATTCGGCGATTCTCAACATCAAAACATTAAAACATCAAAACATTAAAACAGCGAGTGACGAAGAGTTTTTCAAAATTGTGAAAGCCGGGTTTTCCCATAAAAGAAAGCAGTTATGGAATAATATCAGCAAGCAGTTGGGAGTAGATGGCAAGCTGATTAAACAAGCATTATTAGACTTAACAGGCAATGAGAAAATAAGAGCAGAGGAATTGAGCGTAGATGAGTGGAGAACTTTATCCACAATCATTAAAAAAAATTGCTAACCAGCAATTTTTTTGCTATAATGCCTTTGTAATCCAAGGTTTACTCCTTTATGGATGAAAACCAAGGGAATAAAAGTCTTTCTCGGGCGCAGAAGACGGGTTTTGTCTTACTGCTTATTTTTGGCATTCTCGCTGTCGGTTTAGGCATGCTGCAGATGCGCAATACAATCTTCAGCCCGTTTGCGATTGATATTGGAAAATTAGCCGGCGGCCAAGAAGGGCTATTCGCTGACGAACAAACTCGCTTGCAGAGCATTGATACAGACCATGATGGTTTGAATGACTGGGAAGAATTAAATTTTTACCAGACCAGCCCGTATTTGCCAGACACTGATTCAGACAAAATCAGCGATAAAACAGAAATTGAGCAGGGCACAGACCCGCTCTGTCCCGAAGGCGAAGTCTGCGAATCTTCAGAAGCCATGCAGGTGGCTACTACAACCCAGCCAATGACATCGCCTTTAACAGAACAGGGATTGACCCCGTTGGAAATTTTAGGCAACACATCAGTCCCTGGCGCAGAAAGCGCTTCTTACGCGGAAATGCTCTCTGCTTTCCAGGATCCGGCAAAATTGCGCCAGATGCTGCTTTCGTCCGGAGAGCTTAAAAAAGAATCTTTGGACAAAATCAGCGATGATGAGCTGTTAAAAATGGTGAGCGAAATTTTGCTTAACCAAAACCAATAAAATATGTTTTTCTTTCAGATTGGAAAGAATAAAACAATAGTGCGGACAGTGGCAATTTTATTTATATTTGCCAATTTATTTAGTTTTGTTTTTTTTGCCTTGCCTGTGAAGGCACAGTTACTGACATCAGTGACGGCAGACGCGCCAGCGGCGGTTAAAGAAGTGAAGCTTTCGTGGTATAACGCAATGCTGTCAAGCGCGCTTGGCGCCTTGGTCAATGCCACTTCATATTTCATGAGAAAGTTGGCTTATGATGCGGCCACTTATGTGGCATCTGGCGGCAAGGGGCAGGGCGCTTTGGCTTTTAATAAAGGCGCTGGCGCGTATTTTAAAGACGTAGCCCTTAACAGCGCTTCCACTGCCATTAGTGAATTCGGAAAATCTTTTGGCCTTGACCTTTGCAAAACGCCGGATTTGAGAGTGCAGATGTTTATTCAGGTCGGTTTGCGCAATTTATACACGCTTGAGGCATACGGCAAAGGCGGGCCACAGCCCTCGTGTGAATGGAATCAAATGAGCAATGCATGGAGCGCTGAAGCATTTGAAAAAAAATACGGGCCCGGCGGAAGCAAATTCATGGCTGAAACTTTCAGCAATGCCCTGCGCGTTGAAAACACTGATTTCGGCATTGCGCTCGGAGCCATGGGCAAATTAGACCGCATCAAAGCAGAGGCCGTGGCAGGCGCTCAATCAGAAAGAATAGAAGGACAGGGCTATAAGTCTTTGACTAATTTAATTTCAGGCGATATAAAAACTCCGGCGCAGGTGATTAAAACTGAAACTGAATCTATAACCGCCAAACAGCAGACAGAATTGACCACTGGCCAGGTTGCCGGCATTTACGGTTCAGGCGCTTTGCAGGTTATTCCTTCGGCAATGTCAGTATTTTTAAATACTTTAACTTCGCAATTGCTGAAAAAATTAATGACCGGCGGATTACTGGGTGGAGGAGAAGGGGGCGGAGGCGGAGCAGCGGATTTCTTTGCGCAGTACGGCAAGGACAGCCGTAAAGCCGCGGAGCAGGCTTTCAGTTTTTTATTTACAGATGTTCCGCAAAAACAGTTGAATTCTTATAACATAATTGCTGAATTTGCCGCTTGCCCGGACAGTCCATCGCTTAACAATTGTGTGATTGACAGCGGGTTGCAACAGGCTATCAATCGCGCGAACAGCGGAAAGCCAATTACTATCCAGCAGGCGATTGATGAAAAGCTCTTGAAAGCCAATTGGCCATTGATTCCTCCCAGCCGGGTGGTTGATAATAATCGCGATTGCTATAAACGGGAGATGTACTGTTATTCAAATTTGCAGAAATTGCGCAAAGTGAGGATATTGCCGCTTGGTTTTGAATTGGCGGCATTGAAATCAGACCCTGACCAGCCCTGGACTTTGGATAAAGTGGTAAAAGGCTTTGAAGATTGCGCCCGCGACAAGTCAGGCAATGCCTATGCTGATGACCAGCACCCGTTCTGCCATTTGATTGACCCGAATTGGGTTATAAAATCTCCTGAAGCGCGCTGCGAAGCCCAGGTTTATGGCCCGCTTTTGGAAACTTCTGACAGCAATGTACGGAAGCAGGAATGCGTTGATATTTCCACTTGTTTGAGCGAAGATGAACAAGGAACCTGCGCCACCCGTTTTGGCTATTGTCTGCGCGAGAAAAACATCTGGCGCATTGGCGGAAAAAGCTGCGCAGATTATTACAATACTTGCAGCACTTATTTTGACCGCGCTGGCAAGGCAGTTTCTTATCTTGAGCGGACAGTGGATTTTGGCCAGTGCAATTTGGAGTCTGTCGGCTGTCGGGCTTACAGCATTGAGGGCGATGGAGTTTCCTGGAAATCTTCAGAAGCTATTGATTTAGGTTTGAAAGAAGACGGCCGAAACCAAACCATGTTTTTTAATGACAATATAAAGAATTTTACCTGCTCGGCCAAAGGTGATGGCTGCAGTTTGCTCAAGCGCGCGGAAAATAATGAGTATGGTTCGTCAGTTTATCTAAAGAAAGCTCCGGATTCTTTGGGCTGTTATGATATTAATACTTCAACTGACTCAATAGAAATTAACTGGCCGGAAACCAAGTTAGATTTGGCAGAATTGGCCAAACGTTCAGAGCAGTGCGAAAATTTTGCTTTAGCCTGCCTGCGGGATGAGGTCGGCTGTGAAAATTATAAATCAAAATCCGGGGGTCCGGATATTCCCGGCATAGTCGGGGAAAATGCCTGCCCGTCAGCATGCGTTGGCTATGACACTTATAAGCAGGAAGCAACTAAATTTTCAGCGGCTGTATTTCCAAAATATATTATTCCCGCGAACGGCCAGAGCTGTTCTTCCCAATATGCCGGCTGCGATGAGTTTACAAATATTGATGAAGTTTCAAAAGGCGGGGAAGGTTTGGAATACTACACGGATTTGCGCTATTGCGAGCGTCCGGACGGCCAGAATGAAAAGGCTTTCTATTCTTGGGAAGGGTCTTCTGTTGAAGGCTATGTTTTGCGCACGCATAAAATGCTTCAAATCAATAGCGCCGAAGCAGGGTATATCAGCGGTTTATCCGGCTTGTCCGCTGATGCAAAATCAGCATTCTTAGCCGGTTCGCCGTCCTATGTAGATGACAGCTTGCAGAAATTGCAGGAAAATTACAGCTTGTGTAATACGGTGAATTATAAAATTTTAATTGACAATCCGTACAGCATTGACGCCGCGCATCCGGACTGCCGGGCTTTGTATGATGACGCTGGCAATGTTTATTACCGCATATTAACTGAAACTGTGACAGTTTCTGCTGACTGCCATCCTTTACGCAAAACAGAATCAGAAATGTATGTTGACAGCGCCATTGCTTCCGCACAGTGCATTAGCAAGGGCGGGGATTTAAGAAATGGAGAATGCTGGCGCTGTTACCGCGGAGGAAAATATGAGAATGGAACATGCATTTACTGGACTATTTCCAAACCCGGCGAATCTAATGCCTGCCCCAAATCAGCCAATGGCTGCAGGCAGTATATTGGCAATACTGGCAATAATATCAAGCAGGTGTATTTCACTGCTTTTGAGCCGGATGGAACAGACGCCAATGCTCTGGCCAAAGCCAAAGAAGGCTGGTCTGGCAATGTGCAGATTAAACCCGAAGCTATTCAGGTCGGGCAGTATTCTCTTGGTGTTACAGGCGGCGCTGATTATACTTTTGCCACCAGTACAATTACAGGCCAGGACTGGTATGAAATAAGCTTCTGGGCGCGCGGAAATACGCAGAATTTGTATGTTTCTTTGAAGCAGGGCGCAGTTGAAAATAAATTTACCGCAAGCGCGTCTCTTACAGTAAGCGGAGAATGGCGGGAATATCACGCCGGTTCGGTCCAATTCACAGGCAGTACTGAAAAACCGGTTATTTTAGTGTTTGACAGCAATTCCAATACGCAGTATTTCCTTGACAATGTCCGTCTGACCCGTTTGCAGGACAGCGCATACAGAATCAAAGATTCATGGAAAACACTAGAAGGATATGACGCGCCGTATCCGGCCTGCGACGACAAACCCGATGATGCTTTTCCCGGCTCTGCCTTGGGCTGCAAAGAATACAAAGACTCGCGCAACAATTCTGTTTATGCCACTGGTTTTGAAAAATTATGCAGGCCAGAAGCCATTGGCTGCCAGCCGTTTTATGACACTTACAACACAAACGAGCTTGAAAAAACCGCTTACAAAGTCTGGTGCAATAAAATTGTTGATAACAAGTGTACTTTAACTGCCACAGTCAATGGCAATATTGAAGAATTAGGCGATTGTTCAGTAATAAAAGGTCAGAGCGGATGTTTTGTTGATAAAATAACAATACCGGAAAATGTGCAATTTCCAAGCGGTGTCGCAGGCGCGAAGATTGTTACTTCTACTGTTATAATTCCTGCTGACACGCCGACCACCACGGCATTTTACATTACAGACAGGAAGGAATTTTCCTGCAATTCCAATAATTTAGGCTGTCAAAAGACGGGTTTGGAAGAAAAAGTACTGTTAAATAATTACGGCGGAAATTCATCTTACAATTTTGTGCCGACTTACATTAAAAATGACCCGGCAAATTATTCTGAAACACTTTGCGCTGATAATCTGGTCGGGTGCGAGGAATTCAAGTCTGGCAGCGAGATTTCTTATTTCAAAAATCCCCAGCTCACTGGCAGCGCGCTCTGCTCTTACAAAAATAATGTTGAAAAGAACGGCGTATATTATTCCGGCTGGTTCAGGAATGCTGTCGGACGCTGTGCCATCAGCAATTTAATTTGTCAGAAAGATGAAGATTGCGGCCCCTCGACTCCGCTCGGGGCAAGTAAATGTGACCTGAACAATCTCGTGCCTTGTTACGAGAATTATCTGCAAATCGGTTCAAGTTACGGCATCTGGTCCAATGATTCGGCAAATTATAAAGGCCTGGTCGGAATCTGCCCGGCATCTGAAAACGATTGTACTGAATTGGTTGACACGGCTGACCCCTCGGCTTCGCTCGGGGCAGGTACGGCATATTATGTTATTTTCAATCAGGATTTGCAGGACAAAGCCGGGGATTGCGAGGGCAAAGTGGGAATAAAAGACGGGTGCATTTTATTCAATAAAACAGACCAGCCGAACAAGCTTTTTAATTCTTCCGAAACTTATAAAAACAGCGAAAATACTATTCCTAAATATTCCAGCGTCAATCCAGTCATCACAGGCAATCTGGACGCGAATATAATTTTGAAAGTTGACCGCGACCGGGAATGCGGAGAATGGCTGGCCTGCCGGACTGCGACTGTTGTTTATGACGCCAATAATAAGCCGCAGAAAAAATGCTATGAATATACGGCCTGCGACCAGCTGGCCCAGAATGGCGAATGCGCAAATTGGGTTGACAACAGCGCGGAATATTCCATATTTGACGAAGACAGCTATTTGGGCAGGGATACCAGCTGGAAGGGGCAGGATTATTCGGGTTATTCATTATTTAACAAATTTCAAGTAAACAATCTAATTTCTTTATCTTTTTCAGGCGATAATAATCTGTATCTGGCGCATAAAATAACAGATTCAATTTTGCTTGACGAGAAGGGCAAGCCCACAGCTCAATCATGCGAGTATGCAGGCCAGAAAGACGGCTTAATCTGCGGGTTTGACAAGGGCGGGCGGTGCTATAACAGCCATTGCATTTATCCATTGTCCGGCTCATTTCCTGACGGAGTCGCCACTGTTGATGCAATGAAAAATTCTCTGGAATCCGGCACTTGCAAGGCTTATCCTGAAAAAGACAGCCCGTTTGCGTTTGATTTAACTGTCGGCAAGGCGGACATTAAAGGCGATGAAAAAAAGACAGAACCATTTCGCTATGAATTTACCAGCAAAAAATCAGATTATGAAGGCGCCAATATCTGCCAAGGAAGCGACTGTTCCTGCGAATACAAGAAAACGACTTACAAAAACGGCATAATTGATTACTGGCAATCTAGTCAGTCTGTCATTCCGGGAGGAATCTGCACTGGCGGGGAGATTGGCACAGAATCGGTTGACGGGAAGCCGTGCATATCCAATTCTGACTGCGGAGACGGGGTCTGCGACCGGAAAAAACAAGAGGGCGTTTTTTACGGCCTAAAAGGTTTTTGCCTTGAATATGATTTGAGCCGTCCGCTGGGGCAGGTTTCAGACGGCACGGCTAATAAAACCCTTTTCCCCTGCCTTACCTGGCATCCACAGCAGACTTCGGCTTCAATGGTTGATTTGTACAATGTTGAGGAAGATGCAGGATACAATCCGAGTACAGACAGTAATGCTTACGGCGGCAAAGTATATTGCGCGGAGGCGACTGGTTCGGCAAAAGCGACACATGATACAAATATGTATCAATTCAGCTTGATGCCAGAAAATGAATTGAAGAATTTTAATTGGCTGGGAGCGAAAGGCGCAGGTGATGAACCAAAAGTATATCAGCAGAGGATATATACCTCTGTCCAATATCAGCTGGAAAACAATGACAAAAAATCCAATGCCATTGTCTGGCGCGTGGAAAATCCGCATCCGTGGAGTGTTTTCCATGATTGGGCATGCAGTAGTGGAAGTCCCGTATGTCCAATCGGAACTGATTTAAATATTGAGGAAGGGCAACCTTATGGTGTAAATAGGGAGCTGTACAGGGAAGAAATAAAGAAAATTTTATTCTCGCCTTTTGTTATCTATGATGATGAGTCCGATAATGCCGGAAGTGGAAATGCCGATGCATTTGTTGACGACAATCTGATGATAAGCAATAAAATTTATATTGATATTGATTTATTTAATAATCTCAGTGCTAATAATAATTTAGGCAGCGTGCAAGTTAACAGCAAGACAATGTATTATTATCCCACGGCAGAATATTCACAAATAGAGAAAGACGTTAATGGAAATGATTACCATTATACGGTTTATAATTTTAATTGCGGAGAAAAGTATGGTTTATTAGTGACTATGAATGAAAACGGAGATTGGAAAAGCGTCAAAGACAAAATTGCCAGATTTGATCAGGCTTTGGAAGGCATGAAATTTGCTTGCGGAGGTTCTGAGCCAGCTTCTCAATTTGAAGGAGTATTTACGTCTTTTGAATTTGATTCTAATGGAAAGCTTAATACTCCAATCACATGGCATCATGGCTGGGAGTATCCGCTCGCTTCTCCTAACCATACTGATTATCCCTACCCGACATTTATCAAAAATAATGGGCCGGCGCTGGCAATGGCGGTTCAGCTCAAACCGCGCTGTTTAAGTTCATATCTTGTCCACAAGGGCGGAGACATACCAGGCGGGTTAAATAAGGCATGGACAGACAGGGTGTGGGAATACGCGGTAAAGAACAAACCGGGTATTTTTTCCTTATATTATTTATCTAGTCCAGCATATGCAGACCCTGACCTAGGCATACGAAGAGATTTGCTCAACGCGCCTTTTGGCTCTTTGGCTTTGTCTGCTATTGATAAAGAATCAGCAGAAGCATACCTTTTTACAGATAAAAGTTTTGGGGTTCCTTTGTCATGCAAAAATACTTTGGTTGAAGGTAGTGGTAGTAGTGGTAATTTCGTTTTAGGCGATGAAGTAAATGCATTTTGCCAGGGGTTTGATTCTACCATAGGCAATGACACGCTTGCTGACCCGTATTTTGTGAGCGTGCCAGGGTTGACAGTTTTGAAAAGTTTGTTTGTTAAAGCATTTGACAAGTGGAATCTTTACAATACGGGAGCTGTAACTGCTGTGCAAGCTGACAATTGGGCTTTCTTTGATGATTCAGGCGGTTTTGCAGACGCTGATTTGAAAGTTCCTCAAATCTACGCGCTTAACCCAGCAACCTGCCCGAGCGCTGGAGACAAACAATGTTCAGCAGCAGAAGCAAACGCCTTTACTGTGAACGGGCGCAATTACAGTTCTACTAATTATAACGGCGACAGCAAGCTAATAGATGAAGACAATAACAATGATGGCAAGCCGGATTCAATAATCAGCATTGGTTCGCATTTGGCAATAGTCCAGTTTTTTGCTTTTGCCGACGATAACCGCATGCCCATCAGGCGTGTAATGGTTGACTGGGGAGATTATTCGCCAATTACCAATCAGGATAAAATGGGGCTGTATAAAAACCGCAAGCCCTTCTGCGCTGATACCGACGGTTTTAGTTATAGCGAGCAATTTAAACGTTGTGTCAATACACAGCTTACCTGCCGGACAGATGATGACTGCAAATTCTTGGCTGGTTCTCCCAAATGCGAAATTCCGAAATATGAAATTCCGGCTACTACGGCGCGATATTTCGGCGACGCCCCTCGTGCTTGCAAACCCACTTACTTTGAATTCACCCACAACTACGACTGTTCAAAAACAAGCAACCAAGTTCTTGTTTCCAGCCTTGACGCAGAAGCCAAAACCCGCTTGTACGGCATGGGTCTCAAAGATTCTGACAAGGTTTGCGCCTTCACTCCCAAAGTCCAAGTTCTTGATAATTGGGGGTGGTGTAATGGCGATTGTCTGGGTGTAGGGAAGGGGTGTTATAATGATGAGGGAACTAATGGAGTTAAACAATGTGAAATAGATCCTTTAAGATGGACAGAATATAAAGGAAAGATTATAGTTGTACCATCTAAATAAAGCAGAAAAATCTACAGAAAACAAATCCGCCTCATCGGCGGATTTGTTTTCTTCTAAATATTCTATTGATTTAATACAATATTTAGGGGAGATGCCTGCAGGTGGGAAAGAATGCAGGCTATGAGGTGGGGGTGCAAACGATGTCGTATGTCTTACCATTATCAATAACATGGTATATCATAGTTCCATCTTCTTTGAATGTGAGCTTGTCGGCCGTCACATTGAAGATTTGACATTGGAAAGAGCACTCACCTTCATAAGGGGGGGGGGCTGGGGCAACTTTCAAGGTACAGTCTGGTACGTCTTTACATTGGTAATGCTTACCATTGTATTTTTCGTACCCTTCGCACGGATTTTTCGTTTCAGCTTCTTCGGTTTCGATGTTGGTCTCTTTTTCGATGTCCGGAACGGCAGTGTCAGGAGTGACATCTGGCTGGTTGTCCGGTGGGACGAAATTGTCGGGAACAGAATTGTCCCCGAGCGAGGAGTCATCGGTGGAAGAGACGTTGCCGTCGCTTCCGCAGGAGAACATCGCACTGGCGGCCACCATGGCCACCAAAAACATCAGTCTGGACATAGTGACCTCCTTTGTAGTAAGTCCGGGCTACCCCGACTTTACGTCGGGACAATCTGGACCTAACAAAAGAATGGTCACTTCTTGACGCGTGGCCCCCAAGGGCTTTACGCGTTCCACCTCAAC
>CAZHEJ010000015.1:0-16158 GCA_964531615.1 uncultured Gammaproteobacteria bacterium
GGACGGGACTCGAACCCGCAACTTCCGCCGTGACAGGGCGGTGCTCTAACCAGTTGAACTACCGACCCAAATTTTTATTTTTGCGCCTGTGCTTTTTTGATTCTTTTTAATTTAGCCTTGTCTCTTTTTATCTTGGTTTCAGCTCTTTTTATTCTATTTATTTTATTGATTTTTTTTCTCATTCCCATAGAATTATATTAAAGCGATAATGACAGTATGATACTAAAAACAAGAGAAAGTGTCAACAGTTAAAAAAACAACCCTTAACGGTTGTTTAACTAGTGACGAGTCCCTAGTTACCAGTTACTAATTTACTATTTCCCAAACTGCATTGAATTCAAAATCGCGTCAAACTTTTCTCCCCTGCCCCGAATAAACAAAATATCTTTGCCCTTGCCAACTTCCACTGCCTCAAACTGGCCATCGGGTTCGCCTTTAAAATTATCTGTATAGCGGACTGCGTCCCGACCGCCAACTGTGAGCTTCTGCAATCTCTCTGGCGCAATACTACTGCTTCCTTCTAGGCCATTTATTGAGACAAAGAAATAGTCATTAGTTTCTTCATTGCGGAATGCTACGCTATTATCAGTATGCTCAACAGACCAGCCCTTTGGATATTGCAGAGAAAAATCAGCAAAACTGCTTTCTTTGTAAATCTGCATTTGATTATTCTCCTGTTCAGCAAGCTTTTGGGAAATCATCTGCCGCATTTGCGCCGGCGATAAATCGTTCTGCATTGTTTCCTCTAATTGTTTATCTGACTGATAATTACAGCCGGCGCCCAGCGCCACAAATCCCGTGGCAACCAACCCGACGGCAACTAACAGGCCTAAGAATTTGGCACTGGTCCTTTTTCCTTTTCTGCCCAAAGTTTTTTCAACATAGGCAATGCGCTTGCGCGTGGAAATTACCGTATCTGGATTCAGGGAAATGCTGTCAATTCCTTCCCTCACCAGCATTTCAGCGAATTCAGGATAATCGCTCGGCGCCTGCCCGCAAATTCCGATTTTTCTTTTGAATTTATGGGCAGACCTGATTACATCCCGTATCAAATTCGTCACAGCTTTATTTTTTTCGCTGTAAACATGCGCAACCAGCGCTGAATCGCGGTCCACGCCCAAAGTCAACTGCGTTAAATCATTTGAGCCAATGGAAAAGCCGTCAAAGAGCTTGGCGAATTCCTCGGCCAGAATGACATTGGATGGAATTTCGCACATCACATACACCTGCAAACCTTTTTCTCCGCGCTTCAGCCCGAATTCAGCCATGGTTTTCAAAACTTTCTCGCCTTCCTCCGGAGTCCGGCAGAACGGCACCATTACAATGATATTCTCCAGCCCCCATTGTTCGCGCGCTTTTTTTATTGCCTCGCATTCCAAGCGAAAGCCTTCTTTATATTCGGGGGAATAATAGCGTGAAGCTCCGCGCCAGCCCAGCATGGGGTTTTCTTCCTTTGGCTCAAATTCCTTTCCGCCTATCAGAGTGGCATATTCATTGGTTTTAAAATCTGACAGGCGCACAATCACATCATGGGGATGCATGGCAACAGCAATTCTGCCTATCCCCTCTGCCAGCTTGTCAACGCAATATTCAGCTTTATTTTTGTATCCGCGCGTAAGCTCGGCAATTTTCCTTTTCGCCTCTTTGTCTTTTAATTTGTTGAAATTAATCAAAGCCAATGGATGGATGCGGATAAAATTTGTAAAAATGAATTCTTCGCGCGCCAGGCCCACGCCGTCATTCGGGATAAATGACAAGGCAAATGCATTGTCAGGATCGCCGACATTCATCATTATTTTGGTTCTGGTGCGTATTTCAGATTTAATTTCCGTTTTTTTAACTTCAAAAGGAAGAATGCCTTTATAAATCCGGCCTTCATCGCCTTCGGCGCAGCTTACCGTAGCTTGTTCGCCGGTTTTGAGGATTTTACGCGCGTCTTTGGCGCCGACAATGCACGGCACGCCAAGTTCGCGGGAAACAATTGCGGCGTGAGAAGTTTTTCCGCCCTGTTCTGTTACAATTGCCGCGGCCAAGCGCATTATCGGCTCCCAGTCAGGATCTGTAAGACGGGTCACTAAAATCTCTCCCTTTCTGAATTCCTTCATTTGAGTGGGATTATCAATCACACGCACTTTTCCAGCGCCAATTTTCTGCCCCACTGCTGTGCCGGAAAGCAATAGCTGGCCGCTGTTTTTTAAAATATATGTTTCAAGCAAAGAATGGCTGGCTCTAGCTTTGACTGTTTCCGGACGGGCCTGGACAATGTATAATTTTCCGCTTTCTCCGTCCTTGGCCCATTCAATGTCCTGCGGACGGCCGTAATGCTCTTCAATCTGCATGCCCCAGCGCGCCAATTGCACTGCTTCGTCTTCACTGATGGCGAATTTGTCCATTTCAGTCTGGGACACTACCGCCTGTTCAGTGCCTGTTTTTTTGCCATAAACCAGTTTCACTTCTTTGGTGCCTAAAATCTTGCTAAAAACCGCTTTTTCCCCGCGCCTTAATCCGTCTTTAAAAACATAAAACTGGTCAGGCGTTACCCTGCCTTTGACCACGTATTCGCCCAAGCCATAGGCAGCATTGATTAAAACCACTCCGCTAAAGCCTGATTCAGTGTCCAAAGTGAACATTACCCCGCTGGCGCCCAAGTCTGAACGGACCATTTTCTGCACAGCGACTGACAAAGCCACGCGCAAATGGTCAAAGCCCTTGTCTTCGCGGTAAGAGATTGCGCGATTGGTGAATAATGAAGCAATGCATTTTTTAACTGCCAGTAAAAGCTCTTTTTCCCCCTGCACATTCAGATATGTTTCCTGCTGGCCCGCAAATGACGCATCTGGCAAATCCTCGGCAGTAGCCGAAGAACGGACAGCCACTGCTGTTTGTTTCCCCCTTAATAAGGGGGGATCAAGGGGGGTGTTGGCCGCTTTGGACAATTCCCTGTACGCCTCAACTATCTCTTTCTCAATCGCCTTGGGAAAATTCGCCTCTAAAATCATTCTGCGGATTTTATCCCCACGGCGCGCCAGCTCTCTCACGTCTGCAACATCCAAATTTTTAAGAATTTTTTTAATTTTATCCTTCAAGCCAGCTGATTTCAAAAATTCCCAATACGCCTGCGCAGTAATAGCAAAGCCGTTCGGGATTATAATGCCCTTATTCGTTAACTGCGAATACATTTCGCCTAATGAAGCGTTTTTCCCGCCGACCAAAGGAACATCTTTGATTGAGATTTCCTTAAACCAGAGAATATTTTTTTGCTCCCTGTTTTGCATAAAAAATTATTCAACAATCCTCACCTCCAGCAGATTAACATGTCCTGACTGGCCGACCGGCTCGCCGGAAACAACAATGATTTTGTCCCCCGGCTTCACATCTTTTCCTTTTTTAAGATAAGCCAGGGAACGTTCTATCAGCTCTTCTATTATCCGGCATGGGCTAAGCATAAATGGCTTAACGCCCCAGGAAAGGCTTAATTGGTTTTTTACCCGTTCTGCATTCGTAGCAACGACAATCGGCAATTCCGGCCTGTGCCTGCTTATCAGGTGCGCTGTTTCTCCGCTAATTGAAGCAGCCAGAATCAGCTTGGCGTCAACTGCTTCTGCCAAAAGTTTTGACATTTCACTCACTACCTCGTCAACTTTTTTAGTTTTAGCATAAGATTTGCTATCAGACAGATTATCATAAATTGATTTTTCTGTTTCTTTAATAATATCTGCCATTGTTATAACTGCCTGCACCGGATATTTGCCGGTTGCAGTTTCGTTTGACAGCATAACTGCATCAGTATGATCAATCACTGCATTTGCAACATCAGAAACTTCGGCGCGCGTCGGGCGCGGATTATTCTGCATTGAATCCAGCATTTGCGTAGCGACAATCACCGGCTTGGCAGACGCTAATGCTTCATCAATTAACTGCTTCTGCACTAAAGGCACCTTTTCAGGAGGCATTTCCACGCCCAAATCTCCGCGGGCGATCATTATTCCGTCGGCAGACTGCAAAATTTCTTTAATATTTTTAACAGCCTCTTTTCTTTCAATCTTGGCGATTATCCTGATTGGCTGTTCTGGCTTTAAACCCAGCCCTGCCTCGCAGTCTTTAATAAAATAACGCAAATCCATTATATCTTCGGCTGTGGTGACAAAAGATAAAGCAAAAAAATCAACTCCTTCTTTAACAGCAAACTCGGCGTCCTCTTTATCTTTATCTGTTAGCGCACGGACTGATAATTTTGAATCCGGCGCATTAATCCCTTTATGCGAAGTAAGCATCCCGCCATTGATAACTTCAGTATGAATGTTAGTGCCGGATACCCGCACAATCTTGGTTTCTATTCTGCCGTCATCCAAAAGCAGGCGCTCTCCTTTTTTAACAAATTGGTGCAATTCACAATAATCAACAGGTATCACTTCATCATACACTTCATTGCCGTAATTTGCCTTGGAAGTGCTGAAAGTAACCATTTGCCCTTCTTTTACTTTTATTCCTGTCTCTGGCAAAACTCCGACCCTGATTTTCGGGCCTTGCAAATCTGCCAGTATGGCAATGGGCTCATCTGCATGCTGGCTGGCCTGCCGGACATTTTTTATCAGCTGGCTGTGGTTTTCGTGCGTGCCATGAGAAAAATTAAGCCGGGTCACATTCATGCCCGCTTTTATCATTTGTGAAATTTGGTCTGGTTGTTCTGACGCCGGCCCTAGTGTGCAGACAATTTTTGTTCTTTTTGACATAAAAAATTATGGCTATATTATAGCACAAGCACCCCTTTTTAACAATTATCTAAGCCCTCCATTCAACAGCTTGCCTATTTCCTCCATGTCCTGGGAAGAAAATTGGGAAATAATTTTTTTCAAATCCAGCGGACCAGAAACATTTTTGCCGACCTGGCTAACATTACCAAGCAAACCGCCATATTGCTGCCACAATTTCTCAAACAATGGCGGGAGAAAAATCAAAGCCAAAATTATCGGGGCTAAAATTATCAGCCATTTTACCACTCCACCCCAGACCATTAAATTCAAGCGCCGCTTGATTTTCTTATTCTGCTTATAAATCAACTGCGACCATTGCAGATTTTTATCTAATTTTTCCTCTAATGACAATTTCGGCTCTTCTTTTTTGATTTCTTCGGGCATATTATTGGGCATATTATTTTCTCTTTTTTTGCAGACCGCGGATTACGCTTTGGAATTTACCGACATCTTCAAAAGCGCGGTAGATTGAGGCAAATCTTACATAGGCTATTTTATCAAATTTTTGCAGATGCTTCATCACCAGCTCGCCGATTTCCTTGCTGGTTATTTCTCTTTTTCTTTTTTTCTGAATATCTCGCTCAATGGCATGTATCATGCGGTCGAACTTTTCCTGCATATATGGGCGCTTGGTGAGCGAGCGGATAATTCCGTTTTCCAGCTTATTGCGGGAATAGCTTTCGCGCCCGCCGTTATTTTTAACCACAATAATATCCAACAGTTCAACTTCTTCAACTGTGGAAAACCTGTAAGAGCATTTTTCGCATTCCCGACGGCGCCGGATGGCCATGCCGTCCTGGGCCAAGCGGGAATCAATTACTTTTGTTTCTTTGCAGCGGCAGACAGGGCAATACATAAAATATTATTACATGCTCATTTTTCGGCGTATAAATGCCGGGATATCTAAATCATCGTCTTTTTTATCTTCATTGGAACTGGCTGATTTTTTTGGAGCCGTCTTAATTGGCTTTTCATCTGAATCAACCACCGGCTTGCTGAAAAATCCGCTCCGTTTCGGCTTGTTCAGTTCTTTTTCAGTTTTTTCCCCGCCCGAGGCGGGTCCGCCTTTGGCGGATTCTTTTTCTTTTTTTGGAAAATTGATAGGCGAGTAAAAACTTCTGGCGCTGCTTAAAAACGGGCGCAGTTCATCATCTTTATTGGTTTCGCTCAATAAGCGCCTGCCTCTTTCATCAAAGCCCGTTGCCACAACAGTAATCCTGATATCTTCGCCCATTGATTCGTTGATTACTGCGCCGAAAATCACTTTGGCATTGTCATCAGCAGAACTGGTGATTACTTTAGCAGCTTCAGCTACTTCATGCATTCCCAAACTCTTTCCGCCAGTAACTGTGAAGAGTATGCCCTTGGCTCCGTCAATTGAAACATCCAGTAACGGGCTGGAAATTGCTGCTTTGGCAGCCTCTACTGCGCGGTTTTCTCCGCTGCCAATTCCAATTCCCATCAAAGCAGAGCCTGTATCGCGCATAATGGCTTTTACATCAGCAAAGTCAACATTTATCATGCCGGGAACTGTAATTAATTCTGAAATCCCCTGAACGCCCTGCCTTAAAACATCATCTACAATTTTAAACGCGTCAATTAAAGAAGTTTTTCGGTCAATAATCTGCAGAACGCGGTCATTGGGAATAGTAATCACCGTATCAATATTGCGCGACAGTTCTTCAAGGGCTTTTTCAGCAATCACTTTTCTCTGCTGTCCTTCAAAAGCAAACGGCTTGGTTACCACAGCAATCGTCAAAACTCCCAATTCCTTGGCAATGGCTGACACTACCGGGCTGGCTCCTGAACCAGTTCCTCCGCCCAAACCGCAGGTTAAAAAAATCATATCAGCGTCTTTTATCACTTCGCGGATTTCATTCTGCGATTCTTCCGCGCTTTTGCGCCCCAAGTCAGGATCCATACCTGCGCCTAAACCGCGGGTTACTGTTTTCCCAATGTGGAGTTTATGCGGAGCGCTTGTATAATGCAAAGCCTGCACATCAGTATTTACAGCCACAAAATCAACTCCGCGTATTCCCGCTTTTACCATGCGGTCAACTGCTGAACCGCCTGAACCTCCTATTCCTATTACTTTGATTTTAGCAAAAGTTTCAACATCTGGTTTTACTTGCGGCATAAATGTATAAAATTATTGAACAAATTTTTTACTCAAATTAATTTATATAAAATAAGCAGAGAAACTTCTATGTATAGTGTATAAAGTTTACCGCAGGGTGTCAAGCGCGAAAAAAAATGCTTGTGCATAAAAGCCCCCCGACGCTACGTCGGTGGGCTTTTATCTATTTGTCAGAGAATCAGGGAGGGAATCAAGGCTTTAAACCAGCCTTTAACCTGCTTGGACATTTTCTCCACTCCCCTCATTCTAAGCCCGCGCCCGGCGCCTTTCCCGCCGTACAAATTAGCTCCCCAATTAACCAGCCCTATTGCAGTGGTAAAAGACAAATCATTAACTTTATCGCTTACACTGAATAAATTCAGCGGATAGCCGAGAGTTGCCGGCAGGTGCAATTTTTGCTTTGCCAAATCAACCAGCCCGGAAATTTTGGCTCCCCCGCCGGTAAAGACCACGCCAGCAGGCAATAGCCCGCTCCGCCCGATTTTTTTAAATTCGTCGTCTATTTTCTCCAATATCTCATCCATGCGCGCTTCAATTATTTCTGATACGTATTTTCTGCTCACCTCTTCGTTTACTTCAGCGCCGATCTCCCCGAGATTGAATGTTTCTTTTTTAGAAAGATTTTTTGACAGGCATTCGCCGTACTCTATTTTTACCCTTTCTGCCACTTCAATTTGTGTTTTAAGGCCAATGGCTAAATCATTTGTTACATGCTCCCCGCCCAAAGGCAAAACTGCAGTATGAATGCTCTCACCTTCCTCATACACAGCCATGTTCGTGGTTGAACCGCCGATATTCACTACTGCTACTCCGAGATCCTTCTGCCTTGAAGCAACCACTACATCGCCGACTGCTAAAATTGAAAAAACCAGGTCATCTATATCCACGCCTGTGCGATATACGACTTTAGTGACATTTTTTAAATGCGGAGTCTGCCCTTGTATAATTTTAGTATCCACTTCCAAACGGACGCCTGTCATGCCAATCGGGTCTTTTATGCCTGTCTGGCCGTCCACAGTAAAACTGCGCGGCAGCACATGAAGAATTTCATAATTCAAGGGCGTGGCAATAGCTCTGGCTGCTTCAACTGCGCGCTCCATATCTTCTCCGGTGATTTCCCCGTCAGACCTGGCCACTGCAACCACTCCCTTGCTTTCCTGGGAGCTGATATGCGAACCAGAAATGCCCACCCAGGCATGTTCCACAGGCAATCCTATCATTTGTTCTGCCTGTTCCAAAGCATGGGAAATAGAAGATACAGCTTCTTCTATGCTGGTCACTACACCCTTATGAATGCCTTCTGAAGGCACTTCTGACAAGCCGATTATCTGCAATTCTTTCCTCTCGCCTTCTAAAAAAATCTGCTTGCCGACTGCAATGCGAACAGCGGTTGAACCGAGATCCAATCCTGTTATCAATTCAATCTGTTCCCTTTTTTTAAACATAGCATTTTTATTCTAACATCATTTTGACGCCAAGGCAATCAGATACGGCCAAAAAATTATCAAGCCTATTATCAAAGCGCCTAAAGATGAAAGCAGAACCATGGCTGCCATTATGTCTTTGATAATCTCAATTTGCAATGACAGGCGGGGCTTTAAAATATCAGCCAGCTTTTCCACTGCGCTGTTCAACAGCTCAAGGGTTAAAACTAAAAATATCAGCAAAACCAGCACGATTAATTCGCCTTTGCTTACAGGAAAAAACCAGGCCAAAACCAATACCAATACTCCGGCCGTTAACTGCAGGCGGAAATTCTGCTCATTTTTAAAAACATATATTATGCCCTTCACAGCTTCCCTCAAGCTCTGAAAAAGTCTTTGCTTATTCATAATTTTTGCATCATTTTTACTAATTTTTCCTGCTGTGCCAGCATTCTCCCCGCTTCTGGCTTGCGGATATGATTATAGCCGAACAAATGCAGTAAGCCGTGCGCCAGCATTCTATCCGCCTCTTCAGACCATGGGACTGAAAATAATTTTGCCTGGCGCTTTATCTGCGGCAGGCAAATAAAAATATCTCCGCCTTCTTCTGAAGGGAAAGAAAGGACATCTGTTGTTTTTCTTATCCCGCGGTGCCTGCTGTTCAAATTTTTCATCATTTTATCTCCTATAAAATGTACGCTAATGCTTGCTTTGTCTTTTCTTAAACTATTAAGCATTAAACCGGCTTTTTTAATTATCTGGCGGCTATTCGGCTTATTTTTTATTTTGGAATAAACAAGGCATTCCATATTTCATTCTATAGGCAGAACAACCTGGTCTGGTATCTCAATGCTGGTTTTTGAGGGACGGAAGCTCTGCAACATCAACTGCATTACATGGCGGTAAGCTATAAAGCCGGTTGCGCCAGGATGGTAAATAAATACATAAACCTTGTCTGATTCCCCGCCAGAGGCGGGTCCGCCTTTGGCGGAAAAATACGCAGTTAAATCATCATTGCGCTTCAAGCCTATTTCTTTAAAACGGTTTGTAAATTCTTCCAAATCCAAATAATTCTGTCCTCCTGCCTTGCGCGCGAACCAATCTTGAAAAATCTCGCCAGCTTCTTTTTCAAAAACATTTACTTCTATAAAGTCGCCGGACGCGGAACTGAACAATACCTGATTATTTTCAATATCAACACTGCCAATTTGCCACTCAACCGGATAATAAAGCCTGTATTGCAGTGTTGGATTCACATACTCCTGCACTATGCCTGAATCAATAATCCGCATAGGCGCAGTGCCTTTTGGATTATAAAGATTATACACTTCCTGTCCGTCATAATACCCGTCGCCGTCAGTATCCCAAGTCCCGCTGTCAGTGCCAAAAATCTCTTCCTCCGCATCAGTGAGTGAATCGCTGTCTATGTCCGCGCTATTGGTTAAAAATACCTGCGGGAATTCCAATGGCCTTTCTGCTAAAGAAGGCGCGGTTATTTCTGTGCTGGTTGATATTTCTTCTGTGGCAGTAGCCGCAGCCTGCGGAGACTCTTCTGGTATTTTTTCTTCTGGAATTTCTGGCAAAGGATTTTCTTCTTTTGCAACAGGTTGCGCAATCTTAACAGCCTGATTAGCCTGGCTGAAATAATACCAGGAAATTCCAACTATGCACGCTACGAATAATATTCCGCCGGCTATAAAAAACAATTTCTTGTTTTTCAGCAGACTGCCTCTGGCAGGCGGTTTAATATTTTTTTGTCCATTGGATTGATAATGCACAATTGGGTCCTTTCCGCCATAAAAAGCATCCGGCATTAATTGCAGATTAGCCGTGATTTCCGGCTTGGCTGGAATATTATTTTCTTTTTTTCTGCCAAACATATAAATGTCTATTGATTGGCTGACGGCGGTTCAAAAATTTTACCCGGACCGCTGGGGCTGTAGCCGCTCTTTACTTCTAACCCGTCTAAATAACTATCTCCGTCAGAGTCAGGATTTTTTGGGTCTGTTTTCCAGATTATGACCTCATCGCCGTCGCTTAACTGGTCATTATCAGTGTCCCAATTATTAGGGTCTGTGCCAATCTCTGCCTCTCGGCTATCGTCCAAGCTATCGCCATCTTTGTCTATTGGTTCGCCGAACAGCACTTGCTCGTCAGCGACTTCTTTTCCAATATCAACATTTTCCTCTGGGACAGCAGGCGCCACAGGCTGAACAGCCTCTTCAATAATTCCCTGATTGTCGGATTTAATAAATGAATTATAAACCCACCAGCCTCCGCCAGCAATTATGCCAATGCCGATTAAAATTAAAACCATCATTACTAAACCGCGAGTAAGCGCCGGCTCTTTTACCACATATCCTTCTGGCGGAATAAGGGGAGAAGCAGGAATGGCTGGCATTTCCTCTGGCTTTTTAGGGGTTAAAATCCCCGCTCCAAGCGCAGTGGCCGGCTGGTCTTCTACATTGGCAAACATGTCCTCTGGCTCGCCAACCGGAAGATTTCTTGGAGGATTTATTGGTGAATTTTGATTGGTTTGGTCGTCAAACATATTTTTTTGTCATTCCGAGCGTAAGCGAGGAATCTTTTTTACCTCGTACACGCTTTGGAAAAAATAAGTGATTTAAAATAGTTTTATCTTAAGACTGAAGTTTCCCCGCCCCCAGCGGATTATATCCATTAATTATTTCATACCCGTCCCAATACCCGTCGCCATCAGTGTCAGGTTTGACAGGATCGGTTTTCCATTTTTCTATCTCATCCTTGTCGCTGATTCCATCGCCGTCAGTGTCAAAATCCAGATTGCTCGTGCCAATCTTGGCTTCTTTTTCGTCAGCAATGCCGTCGCGGTCCTGGTCGCCGATAAATTTATTTAATTTAATTTTTTCTTCTTTCTGTTCAATCTTAGTTATTGTTGCTTTTTGCTCTTCAACTGATTTATTTTTAATAACAAAAAAATACACTAATACGCCAGCTATGATTAAAATTAATATTAATATAATTATTTTTTTTATCATAAATTATAAATTATTGGCCAGTTGCGCATTGCTCTGTATCAGGCATATTCGCTAATACTTGGCAAAAGTCTGTCTCTATCTGTTCCACTGGCTTAACAACATATTTCCCGTTTTCTCTTGCCAAATTGAACACATGCCAGTATTTTGCCAGTGAATTGCTGGAAGTACCTGCGGAATTAGCAATATCAAATGTTTGTGTTGGAAGATAGACAGAATATTTTGTTTGACTTGGGTGATAAGTATAAATCTCAACCTGCAATTTGCTATTCTTGTATTTTGCTATCGGCCCATTCATATTTTGGACAAAGAAAGCAATGGGCTTTTCATAGGAATCATTGCCTGTAACTATGGTGAAAGATTGCACAAATGTCTTTTCCAAATGCATTAAATCGTGAACATTCACAATATTATATGGACTACAGCCTGCCGCCCACCAGCTATTGCCGAGATTAGATATGGTATTACAGATATTGTTTTCGCTTTTGGCTGTAAAATAACTTACTGTGGATGTTGTTAAGTTGGCAAAATCATCACTGTAAACCAAACCCTGGAATAACGCGCCTTTCCCCTGATTGTCTTCTTTATCAGTCCATCTTACTACAACGCGAATATTTATTTCTGGCATTGTCGGCATCATTATCAGTTCATTCTCAACCACGCCTGATTCACTATTAACCGAATAATCAAATATATCGCCATAGCCCTTCTGCCACAATTCAGTATCAGTATAAAGGTTCTTGTCTGTCTTGTTTGTATCTAAATACAAATTCAACTGATCATGATTGAAAAATAATGCGTATTCCCCATTGCATAGCGGGTCTGTCTCTATTCCTTGTTTCGTAATATCAGCAATTGTCTGGTCTGTGGATTCATAAAAATATTGCTGGTCAGTCGGACCGCCGGTAGAACCGGGCGCATTGGTCATAATTTGCTTGAAAAGATCCAAATAATTAATTGAACTGGATGTTACTTTCCTGAACAATCCTAGATACTCATAATCTTCATATGGCCAGACTACTCCATACCCAATCATTGGATTTAATAAAGCAATTTTAGGCGGTACTCCGCCTTCAGTACTGCTTTTTACCCCGCAAGTAACACAACCATTTTTTAATTCTGTGCAATTATTCAAACATTCATATTTCCCTTTATCAGAACATAATGGCTTATTTTCCTCAATCTTCTTCAAAAACCAATTCCAGCTACCACTAACTATTTCATTATTACTCACATCACAGGCTTCTAAAATGGGCGAACCAGTGGCAGAAAATGCGGTTATATCAACCTTTCCATTCCCGCAAAAACCTGCGGCATCAACAGTATATTTTTTCTTGCAGTCAGCCGAGCACCAGACGCAGGATTTGCCATAAGATGGCGAGCATTTAACGCCATTATTATTCACCCCCATATCGCAAATCTCTCCCTCTGCATCCACAACGCTATTTCCGCATGCCCCAATTTCGTTTTTACAAACTTCAGAACATCCATCACCTTTTATGGCATTGCCGTCGTCGCATTCTTCGGCTGATTCTACTGTCCCGTTGCCGCAGATAAATGTAGGCGTGATTTTTATTGTACAATTATTTCTGCAATTGTCATTGTCATTAGTATTCCCGTCGTCGCATTCTTCAGCGCCGTCTTTCTTTCCATCTCCGCAGTATTCTCCATAATTCTGGCAGTCCCATGAGCAGGAATTTTCTTTTTTAATATAATAAGATGAACCAAGATTATCTAAAGTGCATGCGCCAAAATCTGTAAAATTCTGTCCAGACAAGCCTTCAACAAAATTTGAAAAATCTTGTGTATTCCCAGAATTTAATTCAAATTTATCATTGTAAGGTGGCGCTGCTTTGCAATCGCTGTCTGTATCACAAAGTATTGCCGTGTCCTCAGAACAATGCTTGGCATAAAAACATTTTGCTTTTACTAATTCAACCGGGCTAAAAATAAAACCAAATAAACCTTTACACTCTGAATTATCGCCACAAATAGAATTTAAAACGTTATCCAGATTAAAATTCCATAAATACGGATTGCAAATCAGCCTAAATTTTTTATCCACTAAATCGACAACTACTTGATTTTCTGTTAATTGTTCACAAAACTCCAATTTCTTGCCATTTAATTCATCGACTGTGTTATTGCCGCAATACTGCGGATGTAGGCCTTGGCATGGCTCAACTCCGCTACTATTTTGACCAGCGCAATGCCCGTAAGTGCCGTTCAAGGCTGTGCCGTCGTCGCAGTATTCATCGCCTTCAACAATGCCGTTTCCGCAAATATTAACTTTTTCGCATTGTCCATAAGTCCAAGCGCAATTTGAAGCGCAAGTGGCAGTGGCTTTCTGGTTGGCTGGACAAGTTATTAACGTCCCAGTGCTGTCATTATAACTTGTAACCAGTTTGGTCGCTCCGGGCGGATCGCAATTTTCACCTTTACTGATATTTACAATGCCATCACCGCATTTTTCGCCGAATGGGCTGAAAACCTGCGCCGAAGTGCACCAGCGGTTAGTGGTAAATGTGGATGAATCAACTTTATCTTGCACTATATTATTATTTTCAGTAAAAAACTCCAAAGGCGCGTGCAATTTATAATTTTTGGTGCTGGAAACAAATTCATATTCATAAACACTGGCAGCATTGGGGCACATATAAACCGATTGTTTCGCATTCCAGCATGTTTGCTGGTCAATATCAGAACTATTTTCTCCATATTTGCCATAATTGTAGAGAGATTGTATTTCTGCGGGAGAAAGAACGCGATTGTATAATATGATTTCATCAATAAGGCCGCTGAAATAAGACATTCCTGCGGAGGATGAGCCAATATAATAGCGGTCTCCGCCTGTCCACAAGGCCCCGATATTAACCGTCTGCGCCTCTTCTATGCCATTTATGTAAAGTTTCAAAGCGCCATTATTCGCAGCCGTTCCAACAACATGGTACCAAGAATTAGGCGACAAAACCATAGTGCTGCTGACAGACAACTCGCCGCCAGCAAAAACATAATGCTCAAATTTCCCCGATTTAATCCTCAACTGATGGGACCATGCCACGGCAGGCCCTACTGCGCTTGTGCGGACGAATATATTCATGGAGGCAACCTTGGCTGGTTTGACCCAAGCTGCGATGGTATAAGCAGTTGGATTAGTGGTATCAAAAATTTTGACATAATCATCCACTCCATCAAAACTAAAGGCCTGCCCGGCTTTGCCTGCGGCATATTCAACCCCTTGCAAGACCTCTCCATTGCTTCTATCCAGCGCGTCCTTAGCGTCCCCGTTCGCTTTCCACCAACTAATTATCCCCGCAGGCAGCATATTTGCTCCGCACCCGACCCAATAATTCACCGGCTCAAGCGGCAACGCGCCTATTGTGCTGCCCAGCTTGCCCCAAGAAGGCCATTTGGAAACTGTGTAGCCTGGAATATAAGTCCCGGATTTGAGGTCAGGATAATTGAAATTTTTATTATAATAATCTGCTAATTGCGTTTGCGCTTTTTGTATGTCGCTCAAGCGGCGCAAATCCCTGAAAAATTTCGTCTTGGCATTGGAACAGACCCCGCTGGCTCCTGTTTTCGGGTTCCCGTCCGCATCACGGCAGTCAAAATCAGTAGTACACTTTAAACTATCTGTATAATTACCCGGAGAATTGTGCAAATCTCCCCCTTCTGCCAGACAATAGCCGTGATTGGTCATATTTATATTGAACTGCAGGCTCTGCAATATCTGCTCCAGCATTTTTTTAGAATCCGCCTGCGCGCCCTTGTTCAGGCTGAATAGATAAATATTATTGTATAAATTATCGCCATCCAAGTTCAGGCCATTGATGTAATAATTGTCTCCGCTTTGGACCGCGTCAAACCCGGCAATGGTTATTTGCTGGGGAGCCGGAGCATTGGGGAATTTATCCTTAAACCAGGCTGTAGCTGACAAACGTTTTAAATTTTCTAAAATCTGGATGCCGAAAACATCATCATTCTGATTATTGAAAAATAAAATTTTCTTCAACGAATCTTCTGTTTTTATAGTTGAAATAATTTCGTCATTCAGGAATGGCAAATCATCAACAATAGCGCCTGATTTGCCGGCATCAGCGCAATAGCTCATGCTGAAATTGTAAATATCATCCGTGAACGGCTGCCATTCATTGCCCGCCGGCGACGGCCAAGGATTTTCGCAGAATTTTGCCAGCAAATCAGAGGTGCCTGTGAAAACTTTGCCTAACTGGTTATTCTGATTGTCTGCGTCTTTAATAACTTTTGCCTGCGCCACTGCTTTGATTGTGCCTTCTATATTGCGCGAGCTGATTGTTACCCAATCTGCATCATCAGGCTTGCCGGCGCTTGGAATAGCAAAGACTGGATTTTCTGCCGGCGCCCAATGCCAGTTCCAACTATAGGCAGTGGTAGTCACAATCATCTGGCCATTGGCGCTTTGGGTTATGACCTGGAAATCTGCTTCTAAATCCGGCTTATTAAACCAATAATGGCCTGGTTCAACCGTGACCGACTGTAATTTGCAAACCTGATTTCCTGTCTTAAACACCCAAATATCATCTAATTTGTTATCATCGTCTTTACTTTTTATGCCAACCCCGAGCGCATCGCGCACTCCGGACTTGCCACCCTTGATAATTACTGCGTATTCGCGGTTCGGTTCCAGCAGATTGTTAATATAAATAGAGATTGTGCTGGTATTGCTTTCATAATGCATTTCAGCGCGGACATCTTTCTCGCTTCCGCACCATACTTCACTTATTAAAGAAGATTGAAAACTTGTAGCTGTTGCTTGGTGCCCGAACAAACCGGCAAAAAAGCGATTG
>CAZHEJ010000016.1:0-14985 GCA_964531615.1 uncultured Gammaproteobacteria bacterium
GGAGGTTTCCAAGTACTGGCAGTATGGATATCGCGATGCAGTAGCATTTACCGAAAAAATTAAATCAAAATATCAAAAAGTTGTCGTTTCGACAACACTGGAGCAATCATATATGTTTTTTCTTTTTTATACGAAATATGATCCGGTTAAATATGAATTTTTTTCAGAAATTCTACCGCGGGGCAAATGTCAAAAATATGGATGTCAATGGCACAGGATTAGGGCTTTATGTCTGCCGTAAATTCATTGAAGCGCACAATGGCCGGGTCTGGGCCAAGAGCGAAGGTATTGGCAAGGGCAGCGAATTTGGGTTTTGGATACCATTGGGAGGAATGAGGAAAGTGGAAAGTGGAAAGGGTAGTCTATGATGCCCCAGTCATTGCGTGATTTGAGATTATACAATGAATGTAGGAAATTTATTGTAATTATTTATCGGTTAACAAAGTTATTGCCAGATGAAGAAAAATATGGTTTAGTATCGCAGGCTAGGAGAGCAGTTATTTCGATTTTGGCAAATATTGTGGAAGGTTATGGCAGAAAAACTTTGAAAGATAAATTGCATTTTTATAATATTGCAATAGCCTCGTTTCGTGAAATTGAATGTTATATAGTAATTTTTTTAGATTTAAAGTATATAAATTTAGAGCAATATAATTATGTAATTGGAATTAAAGATAGAATTGGTGGCCAATTAATAAATTTTGTAAAGTCACAAGACAAATAATAAAATTCTTTCCTCTTTCCTCATTTCACTTTCCTCCTGCTTGCTTTTTTTCTCAAAATTTTGTATGCTAAATTAGCTTTACTAAGCAGATATTATTTTTAACCAAAGTTTGTATGTTCAAAAAAACAGCCCCCGAAGCCTCTTTTTTAGAAGTAAATACGCCTGTTTCTTCAGGGCATGATGATGTAGAAACAATTGTCGGCCCGTCGGTGAAAGTGGAAGGCGATTTTTCTTCCGAAGGAAATATCATTGTCAAAGGCACAGTTTCCGGAAGCGTAAAAACGAACAAGCTGTTGACAGTGGAAAAGGGTGCGCAGATTTTTGCCAATGTCAAGGCCGGCAGCGCCATAATTTCTGGCAATGTAAAGGGCAATGTTAAAGTATCTGACCGGCTGGAACTGCACGAGACAGCGCAGATTATGGGAGACATGGAATGTAAAATTTTAAGCGTTGCCGCAGGCGCTTTGTTGCAGGGAAAGATGAATATGAAAGGCATCAGCATTGCTGAAAAACAAGAAGACAAGGAAGAGAAAACAGATTTTAAATTAGGAGGCTGGTCAAAAATGAACAAAACTAAAGAAGATTCCAGTTTATAAATTAAAACCGTCAGAAGCTCGTAGCGCTTCTGATTTTTATATTATGTACGTCTATCTTTATGACGATTTACTAAGGCAGAAAAAGTTTGAGCCAATTATAAAGGCGATAGAGACGCGCTTGACAGATTTCGGCATTGCCGGTAAAATCATCAGACTGCAAAATTTTACCAACGCCAAGATGGTGATAGACGATGAGATAAAAAAAGGCATTTCAGCGATTGTAATTGTCGGCAATGACAAGACTTTCGGGCATGTGCTTTCCCGGGCCGCGACATGCGATGCCTTGTTCGGTTTTTTGCCTGTGGGGCCGGAAAATGCCATTGCTGAAGTTCTCGGCATTCCGGTTGGAGTAACGGCTTGCGATGTATTAGCCAAGCGCCGGAAGATAAAATTGGACGTGGGCTGGTTTAACAATCGGTATTTTGTCTCCCAGCTTCACATACCGCCAAGCAAAATAACGGTTGAATATGATGAAAAATTCAAAGTATCTGCAAAAAATGACATGGAATTAGTTGTCTGCAATCTTCAGCCGTTTTACTGGTCAGGGCGGAAAGGAAAAGGCAAGTATGTTATTCACCCGCAGGATGGAAAATTGGAGGCGTTTCTGCGCCCGGTGCATAAGAAATTTTTTAAAAATGAATATGAAGAGCCGAGCGCGTTTCCATTTGAAGAAATGAATGTGAGCGCCAAATCGCCATTTTTAGTTGAAGCTGATGGCATGCAGTCCAAGGAGACAAAAATCAAAATCAAATTAGCCCGCAGCCGCATAGAAATGATTGTCGGCAAAGAACGCAAATTTTAAAATGCTGGAGTGGCGTAATTGGTAAACGCGCAGGCTTGAGGTGCCTGTGGGAGAAATCCCGTGGAGGTTCAAGTCCTCTCTCCAGCACCAGACCTTGACAAACAAGGTCTTTTTTGTTATAATATATAAGTTCATTACATAGCAGATGATCGCCCCGACGTAAAGTCGGGGAGGAAAGTCCGAACTCCTCCGTCGAAGAGGCGGAAAGCGATAATGGATAACGTCCATCATTTCCAAAGGTAACTTTGGAAAAGGGATAGCGCCACAGAGACAATACTACCCCGACTTTACGTCGGGGGAAACGTGAAAAGTGTATGGAGGTTTTGGTTCTAGATCAAAGCTACCATACTCCTCCGATGGTGACATCAGAGAGCGGCAAGCCCTATCTGGAGAAAGAGCAGCCCTGAACCACATTAGGTTCATGGAAAAGTTGGCTCGTTTGACTCCGACGGTAACGTCGGAGCTAGAGAAATGATCATCCTCGACAAAATTCGGCTTATAACTATGTAATGAATAATAAAAGACATCCTAAAAGGGGTGTTTTTTGTTGGAAAATTTAAATTGACGAAAGAGACAATTTGCGTTAAAATAATAATACTATGAAACGTTCAGAAATCACTTTCATGGTTCTGCAAGTGCCGATAGATTTTTTGTGCCTGATTTTAGCGGCTGTTTCAGCCTATGGCCTCCGTTTTACTAATTGGGCAATGAAGATCAGGCCGGTAATTTTTGATTTAAGCTTAGCCAATTTTTTAAGAATTGCCGTTTGGGTGGCGCTGGGCTGGCTGATTATTTTCGCATTTGCCGGCTTGTATTCCACCAATCCCAACCGCAAGCTGGCGCGCGATTTAAACCGCGTGATTTTGGCTTGTTCAGCTGGTTTGGCGGCTGTTGCGGTTTATGTGATGTTCGCATTAGAGCAATTTGATTCGCGTTTTTTGGTTGCAGCCAGCTGGGCTTTTGCTGTTGTTTACATTTGCATTGGCAGAATTTTAATGCGTGGCGTTAAAGGGATAATGTATCGCCTGAAATTCGGCCTGCGCCAGATTGTGGTAATCGGTAGTGAAGAGTCTGCGCTAAATATCGCCAATACCTTAAAATTGCGGAAAGAATTGAGCTATAATGTCCTCGGATTGTTCAATAATTTTGCTGATTTTATAAAGACTGCTCCGGATTTGAAGTTAGATGAATTATTTTTTATTAATCCGCGCGCTGATGAAAAAGAAACTCTAGCGGCGATCGATTTTTGCAACCAGCGCCATATTGTTTTCAAATATTCTGCTGATTTATTTGACACTTATTCTTCAAATATGTCTGTGAGCGCGCTGGCCGGAGTGCCGATTGTTGAATTAAAGCGCACGAGGTTGGAAGGCTGGGGCAGGGTGGCAAAGCGGATTTTTGACGTTATAATAAGCATTCTGGCGATAATAATCACCAGCCCGATTTTAGTTATCAGTATTTTGGTTATTTTAATTGAAACAGGCCGTCCGGTGATTTATAAAAATGAGCGCGTGGGAATCCGCGGAAAAAGATTTTTTACTTACAAATTTAGGTCAATGTTTCAGAAAGATTGCACCGGGATTCAATTTGGCAGTGCGGGCGAGATTGCTGAATCAAAAGAAGAGCAGTTAATCAAAGAGCAAAGCATTAAAAAAGGCCCGATTTATAAAATCCAGAATGACCCGCGGGTTACGCCGTTCGGAAGATTCATCAGGCGCTGGAGCATTGATGAACTGACGCAGTTTTTCAATGTGTTAAAAGGCGAGATGAGCATTGTCGGGCCTAGGCCGCACCAGCCGCGCGAAGTGGAGCAGTATGAAAAAAAATACCGCGCAGTTTTTACTCTTAAGCCCGGCATCACCGGCTTGGCGCAGATTTCCGGCCGCAGCGATTTATCATTTGAGGAAGAAATGAAGCTGGATGTTTTTTATATTGAAAAATGGAGCTTGTTTCTTGATTTGATAATATTTATCAAGACGCCGTTCGTGGTTATTAGAAGGAAGGGAGTATTATGAAAGTTGCTCTAGTCCACGATTATCTTTCCCAAGACGGCGGAGCTGAAAGGGTTTTGAAGGCGTTTCATGAAATTTGGCCAGAAGCGCCGATTTTTGTTTTGTTTCATGACCAGAACAAATTATCTGATTTTAAGAGCGCTGATGTGCGCGAGTCGTTCATCGGAAAAATACCCGGCGCAAAAAAAAGATACCAGTGGTTTCTGCCATGGATGCCATTGGCGACAGAAAGGCACAATCTGCATGATTTTGACGTGGTTTTGTCATCAACTTCTGCTTTTGCCAAGGGGGTTTTGACGCGCCCGAATACCCTGCATATTTCTTATTGCCACACGCCAACGCGCTATTTATGGACCGATACGCACGAATATCTGGAAGATTTGAAGCAAAATCGCCTGATTAAAGCTTTTCTGCCATCTATTATCCACCACCTCCGGTTGTGGGATAAAATGAGTGTGGACAGAGTAGACCACTTTATTGCCAATTCCTATACTGTCAAAAGCAGAATACACAAGTATTACCGCCGGGATGCTGATGTGATTTATCCGCCGGTTGATGTTGATAAATTCAAAATCAGCAATAATATAGGCGATTATTATCTATCCGGCGGACGGCTTGTGCCTTATAAAAGGTTTGATTTGCTGGTGCAGGCCTTCAACCGCCTTAAAATGCCGTTGAAAATTTTCGGCGAGGGCCTGGAATTGGAAAATCTTAAAAAAATAGCCAAGCCGAATATAGAATTTTTAGGGCGCGTCAGCGATCAGGAAAAAGCTGATTTGCTAAGCAGATGCAGGGCGTTTCTGCATCCGCAGGTGGAGGATTGCGGAATTACGCCGATTGAATCAATGTCTTCCGGCCGTCCAGTGATTGCTTATCCGGTGGGCGGGGCGACAGAAACAGTAATTCCAGGCGAAACCGGCGTGTTTTTCCCCGAGCAAACATGGGAGTCATTGTTGGACTGTGTTTTGCATTTTAATTGGGAAAATTGGAACAGCGAAAAAA
Organism: uncultured Gammaproteobacteria bacterium; assembly: GCA_964531615.1. Classification (GTDB taxonomy): domain Bacteria; phylum Patescibacteriota; class Patescibacteriia; order Magasanikbacterales; family UBA922; genus CAZHEJ01. Next base: position 5,137 of record CAZHEJ010000016.1, read on the forward strand.
TCCGCGAACATGCGCAGAAATTCAGCACAGAGCATTTTAAAGAGAGAATAGAAAAATATGTGTCAGAAAGATTGGACGAGTTTAGACAGGGATTGAAACAAGATGCATTGGATATTAGATATTAAAATATGATTATCGGGGTAGATATCAGATGCTTAATGCAAAATAACCGGACCGGCGTTGGGGAATACACTTATGAGCTCCTCAACGCTGTTTTTTCAGTTGATAAGCAGAACCAGTATTTTTTGTTTTATAATTCTTGGACAGATGTTTCAAAAAATATTCCTAAATGGGAGCAAGAAAATGTGCATTATATTGGCACGAGATGGCCGAACAAGTTGCTGAACCTGCTGTTGTGGTTGAAGATTATAAAATTAGATAATTTAGTTATTAAAAATTGTTTAAAAATTAAAAATTTTAAATTAAAAATTGATTTGTGGTTTTCCCCCAATCTCAATTTCACCAATCTTTCCAAACAAATTAAGCACATTCTAACAATCCACGACCTGTCTTTTGAATTTTTTCCAGAGTGTTTCACTTTAAAACAGCGCTGGTGGCATAAGTTTTTAAATCCCCAAAAGCAGTGCCAGAGGGCGGATGTGATTCTGACGCCGTCGGAGAATAGCCGCAGCGACGCATTAGACAAGTATCAGATAGCAGATAGCAAAATACAGGTTTTGAGATCGGGATTGTCGTCTGCTTTCATAACACATGATACAGATAACCTGACACAGGTGAAACAGAAATATAATTTACCAGACAAATATATTTTATATTTAGGCACATTAGAGCCGAGGAAGAATATTGAGAGTGTTATTGAGGCGTATAAAATTTTTAATATCCAATATCCAATATCCAATATCCAATATTCACTCGTTATCGCCGGCGCTCCTGGCTGGAAAAATAAAAAAATATTAAAATTAATTTCCCAGACTCCGGGCGTTCAATATATCGGCTATGTTGACGAGGCAGACAAGCCAGCCCTGTATAAATCTGCAAGCTTATTTGTTTATCCTAGCTTGTACGAGGGCTTTGGCTTTCCGGTTTTGGAGGCAATGGCAATGGGCGTGCCGGTTATTACTTCTAATCGTTCATCTCTGCCCGAAGTCGCGGACAATGCCGCTTATCTGGTTAATCCGCATAATATTTCAGAAATTGCCAATGGCATGCGATTGATATTGTCAGATGAAAGATTGCGTAATATATTAATTGAAAGAGGTAAAAAACAGGCGGAGAAGTTTAAGTGGGCAGAAACAGCGAAAAATATTAAACAAATAATTGACAGAAATTAAACATATATTTTACATATATTTTTAGTATATTTTAGTAATTCGTGTATATTAGTGTTAAGATTAGTGGGTATTGACAAACTTACAAAAAAGAGCTAAATTTAAATTAGTTCTTTTTATTTTTATGGCTGGGAATTTCCCCAGTCATTTCGTCAGTGGGCGGACCATCTTTGGTGAGTGACGCTGGTTAGCGTCTATCGTCAAGATGAATTACTCACTGGTGGAGGGTAAAAGTCATGAATAATATTATTTCTGACAACATGCGAGAGTTTTGGAAGCAGGAGGATAGGGACCCGAAGGCGATGGCGGAAAGAATTAAATACCTCGTGGAAAACCCCGGGGTGATTGATGGCCTTTGCGACAAGACCCTCATCGCCGTTCCATCGGTCAAGTCCGTGCCCGCGCAGATTGTGTCCGACTGGCAGAAGTTTTTCGACCACCTGCGGATTTTGGACTCGAGCTTCAACGAGGATCATTTCCCGTTGGAGGAGGATAAACTTCGTTGAGGTTATCAAAAAGGAGTTCTCGGACACGGCCACGGGTTGGAAGAGGCTCCTCTGGGCCAAGTCCCATGGGCTGGAGCTGGCCTTGCCGCGTGCCACTGGCCTTTACCTGAAGGCTAATCCGCGACTCCAGATAGAGCAGCCGGTGATTGGCGGTGGCGAGTGGCCGTTCGGGAACGGCATTGTGTATGTGCCGGTCTTTGATCAGAACGACAAGGATCAGAACGACAAGCATCTCGTCGTCGACCTCTTCTCGCTCGACTTCAGCTTCCTTCCGTGTTGCGTATGGCTGTTCTCCTCCGTCAAAAAAACAAAATCACCAGCATGATTCTTTTGTTTTTTCATCGTTCTTTCCTACCTATTTATAGAGATCATTTGTGCCGGCAAATGATCTACCTTCCATTGTTTTCAATGTTTTATTAAAAATAATGGAAGAGATATCAGCCAATGGCTGGTATTTTTTTATTTATTGATTTATGGTAGATTATATTCATCCGCCTACGCACGAAAACCACCACAACATATCAAAATTATGATTCCCAAGGAAAACAATTTTGCGTATATTGATGGAGCTAATTTGCATAAAGGCATTGCTGATTTTGGCTGGAAGCTTGATTATGCGCGGTTTAGGATTTGGCTTTCTGAAAAATACGGCGTGAAGAACGCATATATTTTTATTGGTTTGATACCGAAATATAATAAACTTTATACGCATCTTCAAGAATGCGGCTTTATTTTGATATTTAAAGAAGTAGTGTATGACGGCGATGGAAAAGCAAAAGGCAATTGCGACGCAGATTTGGTCTTACATGCAATGAGCGATGCCTATGAAAATAAATTTGATTCGGCGGTTCTGGTTTCCAGCGACGGCGACTATGCCAGCTTGGTGAAATTCCTTTTTTGAAAAGCCCTAAAAAGAAAAAGCCCCCGATGCGGACGGAACCGCATAGGGGTCTCTTTCGTAAGTATTACTTATAATATAACACACTATATAAAAAAGTCAATAGTGAATTATCCACAAGGCGGGGAAAATATATTTATATGCGTATAGGCATTGACTGTAGAATGTTTGGTCCAAAGCAGGCAGGGCTGGGGAGATATGTCCAACAGCTGGTTTTGAGTTTGATGGAAATTGATAAGAAGAATGAATATGTTTTGTTTGTGCTTGCCAACACCCCCCTTGCCCCCCTTAATAGGGGGGAATTACGATTTAAAATAGTTGAGGCCAATATACCTTGGTATAGTTGGGAAGAACAGATAAAATTTCCGAATATAATCAAACAGGAGAAGATTAATTTAATGCATTTTCCGCATTGGAATGTACCACTAATTTATAACAGTCCGTTTGTTGTCACTATCCACGATTTAATCATGTACCATTATCCCCGGCAAGAAGCAAGCACGCATGGCCCGTTCGTTTATTGGTTAAAAGACAGAGTTCATCGGTTGGTGGTTAAACACGCTGTTAAAAAAGCAAAGCATATTTTTGTTACCAGCGAGTTTACAAAGCAAGATGTGCATAAAACATTACATGTTCCATTAAATAAAATGACTGTAATTTATCAATCACCATTTCAAATTTCAAATCAAATTCAAAATTCTCCGCCAAAGGCGGATGCGCCTATGGCGCAAAATACCAAAGAAATTTTAAATAAGTTCAAAATTTCTAAACCATACGTACTTTATGTTGGGAATGCGTATCCGCATAAGAATTTGGAAGGGCTGTTAAAGGCGTGGGAGATTTTTTGTAAAAAGCGCAACTGTCATTATCAATTAGTATTGGTTGGTAAAGAAAATTATTTCTATAAAAGACTGAAGTCCGAAGTCCGAAGCCTGAAGTCTGTTATTTTCACTGATTATGTCCCGGATGATGAACTTTCTGTTCTCTATCAAAACGCTTCTTTGTACGTCTTTCCCTCTCTTTACGAGGGCTTTGGACTGCCTCCGTTAGAGGCAATGGCCTATGGCGTGCCTGTAGTTTCATCCAATGCCTCCTGCCTGCCCGAAGTATTAGGTGAAGCGGCTTTATATTTTGACCCTGAAAATTACGAACAAATGGCAGATGTTATTTACAAAGGATTGACTGATGAAAATATCCGCTTTGAGTTAAGACAGAATGCTGTTGAAAACTTAAAAAGATTTGACTGGAATTTTCTGGCGAAACAGACATTAATGTGCTATAATAAGCATACTTAACTCTTTTTTAATGACAGGGAGGAAAACACAACACAAACGCTCTCGTCCGACGCACAAATGGACAACAGCGCCGCTGGAAAAAACAGTGCTTGTTAAGTTTGCCAAGCCCTGCTCGCATTCGCCGCATGTTGTTGATTTGAAAAAGCCGGGAGTTCCGGCAAAATGGGAAGTGTCTGCTTTTCAGGAAAAGCCGGCAGTTAAGCAGTCCTGGGTAAAAGCGGATTTTGCGGAAATGGTTAGAAAGGCGAATTATGAATCCCGCCTCTTCGGCGGGCAAGCAAGAATCATGAATCATGAATTAAAAATTAAAACTAAAATTAAAAATACAGAAGTTAAACAAATATTAAACAAATATTATACAAAAATTATACAAAAATTTTCTAGTTTTAGTTTTAAATTTCCGGATTTTCAGATTAATTACCGCAAACTAGCCTATTGTTCAGTGGCTTTATTTCTTTTAGTAACTTTGCCGTTTCCTGCCACAGGCTATTATAATAAAATAAAAGACGACAGCGCCAAAGCCGTTGAAGAAAGCACCAATGCATTTTTGGCTCTGCAGTCGTCAACCGTGGCAGCTTTCCAGGCCAATATTCCGCAGGCCGAGCATGATTTGAATATTGCTTTAAATTCTTTCGGCAATGCTGATGATATTTTATCCAAAGAGCATCAGGCGCTGGTATATGTTGCCAGTCTTGTTCCAGTGGTCGGCAGAGAGATTTCCGGGCGCCAGCGCCTGCTTGAAGCCGGCCATTATTTGGCTTTAGGCAACACCTACCTTGTCAAAGGCGTCAAAGAATCTGAAGACAGCAAAATGCCAATGACAGACAGAATAAATTTGCTGGCTGAACATTTGAGGGGCGCTATTCCGCATTATCAAAAAGCTTTGGAAAATTTGAGCGCGGTTGACATGAAAATAGTGCCTGTTGAATATCAAAAATCATTTTCAGAATTCAAACTGCTTTTTGCCGGGCTGATAGATGATTTAAATGATTTAACCGACTTGTCGCAGATGGTGGACTCAGTTTTCGGCGGAGAACAGCTAAAGCGCTACTTATTAGCATTCCAAAACAACAATGAATTGCGCCCCACAGGCGGATTTATGGGCAGTTTTGCTGTTTTGGATATTCAAAAAGGCAAAATTATGGGATTAGATCTGCCCGGAGGAGGAACTTATGACTTGCAGGGCCAGCTGGATGTTTTTGTCAAACCGCCATTGCCTATGCAATTGGTAAATACCAGATGGGAATTTCAGGATTCAAACTGGTTTCCGGATTTTTCAGCTTCGGCAAAAAAAACAGAATGGTTTTATGAGCACGGGCGCGGGAGCACCGTAGACGGCGTGATTGCCATTAATGCCAGCGTGCTGGAAAGGCTGTTGAAAGTAATTGGTCCGCTGGAAAATCAAGAACATGGTCTGCAGCTTTCCAATATCAATGCTTTAGACAGCCTGCAGAGTGAAATAGAAAAGAATAAAGAAAAAAACCAGCCGAAGGAAGTTTTGATTGATTTAGCAGAGCAGTTTCTTAATCAAATGTCATCTCTTAAAACAACTAACGTTATACGTCTGCTTGCAGAATTGAATGAGGCCTTGGCAGAAAAAGAAATCCAGCTGTATTTTAATGATAATTCAGTCCAGCAATTGGCGCGCGAATTCGGCTGGACAGGAGAACTAACTAAGATTTCAGCAGGACAGGATTATCTGGCAGTTGTCGGCGCTAATCTGCAGGGACAGAAAAGCGATGCAAAAATAAAGCAGGTGATTGAGCATCAGGCTGTTGTCAAGGAAGACGGCAGTATTGTGGATACAGTTATAATCCACCGCAAGCATCTTGGCATTCCCGGCGAACCTTTTTACGGCGTTAATAACATACAATATTTGCGGGTCTATGTTCCGCTCGGCTCCCAATTGCTGTCAGCCGGCGGTTTTTCCTATCCGCCTGAAGATGCTTTCAAAGTTCCGGAAAACTGGTATAAAAAAGACATTGATTTAAGCAATTATGAAAAGGAAATAGGCATTCATGCCCAAAGCGGTACCCGTATTACCGAAGAATTTGGCAAAACCGCTTTTGGCAATTGGGCAATTGTGGCTCCCGGCGAAGCGACCAGCATTTATTTCACTTACCGCCTGCCTTTTAAATCAGAGAAACAGAAAACACTTAAGTACGGCGCCAGCGAGGTGGCAGCTTTGCGGAAAATTTTGATAGGCCAAGAAAAAAATGTTTCCCATTACAGCCTTTTAGTGCAGAAGCAATCAGGCACTAAGAGCGATTTTTATTCCAGAATCATTTATCCGGAAAATTGGTCGCCGGTTTGGCAGGAAAATTCTGATTTGGAGCTGGCCGGCAATGGCGCTGAATTTTCAACAATCCTTAATAATGATACTGTGATAGGCTTAGTAATGCAGGAGAATATTAAATAATAAATTATGGATGAAGAGAAAAAAAATAAGCGCAAATTTGTCAAAATTTCCCTAGATGAAGATGTTAAAAAGCTAAAAGCGCCTGCCAGAGAAAAAAAATCTGCGAAGAAACAACGTTTATTCCCTGAAGAGAAAAAAATCAGCAAAGAACTGGAGCAGATTTATAAAAATGATGACGGAACCCTGCCTGACATGGGAGATTTTGAAAAAAGCAAGTCCAACCGTCTGATTTCAGCTTTTGTTATTTTGCTTTTGTCATGCTTATTTTTAGGAGCAGTTGCCTGGATAGGCTTTTTTGTGTTTTCTCCGCAGTCATCATTTAAAGAGGAAGGCGTAACTTTGTCAATAACCGGCGATGAACAGGCCATGGCCGGAAGCGAAGCGCGCTATCGCATATATTACCGCAACAACCAAAACGTGCCATTGGCTAAGTCTGTTTTGCAAGTGCGTTATCCCGAAGGTTTTGTTTTTGCAGGCAGCAGCCGCGAGGCTGTAAATGAAAAAAAAGATGAATGGGCTGTCGGGAGCCTGGATAAGGGCGACAGCGGTTATATTGACATTGAGGGCAGAATTTATGGGAATGTGGGGCAAAAACAGTCAATTCGCGTTTTTTTTAATTACTTTCCGGCCAATTTCAGTTCAGAATTCCAAAAAGTGGCCAGTTTGAATGTGGAAATTAATGAATCCCCGGTAGATTTGAAAGTGTCCGGCCCAAGCGAAGCGGCTTTAGGAGTAAAAACTGAATTTTTAGTTGAGATAAATTTACAATCTCCGACTACAAGCAATTTGGTCCTGCTTGTTGAGTCAGGAGGCAGTTTCAGCATCAGCGACAGCGAGCCAAAAGCTGATGCCGGCAACCAATGCCAATGGACGATTTCAGAACTTAAAGAAAATGCCAAATTTGTAATTAGAGGTTTTTTTCAGGAAGACGCGGTAAATAACGAGTCAAAGATAGTTTTTAAAGTGCTTGGTTGGAAAGATGAAAAAATTGACGCTGAACCATATGTTTTTAATACTGTTGAATGGCCGGTAAAAATTTTAAAAACTGATTTGAGCGCAAACTTGGCCATCAACGGCGCTGTAAGCGATATTAGCGTAGAGCCGGGCGAAGCATTAAATGCCAGCATTATATTGAAAAATAACGGCGAGACTGCTTTAAAAAATCTGCAGGTCAAACTCATTTTGGAAATGCCGTCAAGCAAAAATTTAAGCATTCTTGACTGGCGCCAGCTCAATGATATTTCTGATGGCGATGTTGTCGGAGAACAGGTTAATCCGCAGACAAGGCGCGGGGTGATCACTTGGGACAGCAGGCGGATACCGGCTCTTCGCCAGCTGGCAAGCGGAAAAGAAGCGAATATTGATATTAGCATCCCAATAAAGGACAGCACTGACACTGATTTATCGCAATTTACCAGTTATCAGGGCAGTGCGCAGGCAGAAATTACTTACCAGAGAGAAAGTGAAAATAAAACATTATCCAGCAATTTGATGAAATTTATAATTAACTCTGATTTGAAATTCGAAGTAAGGGATAAAATCAGCAATAGCGCGAACAAAGAAGAACACGCCATCACTTGGATTTTATCCAATAGCTTTCATGAGCTGAAAAATATTGAAGTTTCAGCAGATTTATACGGCGATATTGCCTGGCAGGATGCAAAACTAGTTGTGCCGGCTGGCAAGGCAGAATACAATCAAGCAGAAAAAAAATTGATTTGGAAGATAGAAACCATGCCGGTGAATGTTGATGTGCTGGCCTTGCAGTTTGCAATAGTTTTGAATACTAAAAATCCTTCACAGACAAGCTTGGCTTCCAAAGTGAAAATAAAAGCCACTGATGCTATCACTGGCCAGGACATTGTTAAAGCCGGGGATGAGATTTTGCTGTCGCAATAGTGCCCCCGGCAGGGATCGAACCCGCATCTCCGGGTCCGAAGCCCGGCGTTCTATCCATTGGACTACGAGGGCAGAAGTACGCCGCCTGGGATTCGAACCCAGGACCTTGGGCTTAAGAGGCCCCTGCTCTACCAACTGAGCTAGCGGCGCATTTATTCATTTCCAACCACTTCCACTTTCTGGCCTTTCCAGGCTTTTATTTTTAAAGCATTTTCTGCTGCATCAACCTGCGCTTCCTGCTTGCTGGTTCCTTCGCCTTCAGCGATTTTTTCCTTATCAAGATATACAGCCACCACAAAATGCTTGGCATGGTCTGGGCCTTCTTCTTTTACAACTTTATAAGTCGGAGTTATGCCAGTGATCTCCTGCGCTGATTCCTGAAAGCGCGATTTGGGATCCATCCACAGCCCCAAATCCAGCACTTCCGGCAATTTGGTTACAATCCACCGCATAACAAACTGCTTGGCCATTTCCCAGCCCTGGTCCAGATAAATCGCGCCAATTAAAGCCTCAATAACATTCGCCAGAATATATTCGCGCGCTTTAGTTCCGGCGTCTTTAGACTCGCCGTGGCTTAAAAATAAATATTCTTCCAATCCGATTTCATTGGCGACTTGTGCGCACATTTTTGCGTTCACCAGCGCCGCGCGCCAGCTTGTAAGCTCGCCTTCAGGGTTCAAATAATTCTCAAATAAAAATTCAGTTACAATCAATTCCAGCACAGCGTCTCCCAGGAATTCCAGCCGTTCATTGTGATCCAGCGGAAAATCGCGGTTTTCATTCAGATAGGAGCGGTGCACCAGCGCCTGCACTAAATAATTTGGCTGTTTGAATCTAAAGCCGATTTTTTTCTCCAATTTGGAGAATTTTTTTTCTTTGTAAGCCGGTACAGCTGTCATATGTCTTTTGACATGTCATTATAAATGGCGCCTAAAATTCCATTGACGAATTTTCCCGATGTCGGCCCGCCATAGCTCTTGGCAACCTCAATTGCTTCATTGATCGCCACTTTGGCGGGAATTTCATCGCTGAATTTCAATTCATATATTCCTATCCGCAGGATATTACGGTCCACGCAGTTAATCTGCTCCAATGGCCAGTGCGGGGCGTATTTTTCTATAATTTTGTCGATTTCTTTTAAATGCTTAATTACGCCGTCAATGGTATCAGTGACGAATTTTTTTTCTTCTTCCAATCCATTGCCGAATTCTGCTATATTTTGCTCAATGATTGCCGGCAAATCAGCTGTTTTTTGGCCTTTAAAATCCCATTGGTACAAGGTTTGCATGGCAATGCAGCGTGCGAGGTGGCGGTTAGACATAAGATTATTTTTTTCCGATTAATTTTTTCCTGCGCGCAAGCCTGGTAGCTCTTTTTTCCACTTTTACTGCCTGCCGGCCGCGGTAATATCCGCAGGCTTTGCAGGCGCGGTGCGGAAGCGCGTCTGTCCCGCACTTGGCGCATTTGCCTAAATTAGTATTTTTCAAAGCAAAATGCGAAGCGCGTTCGCGCTTTGAACGCCTGGTTCTTTGTTTTGAGGGTA
>CAZHEJ010000017.1:0-14853 GCA_964531615.1 uncultured Gammaproteobacteria bacterium
AAACGTCGCATACACGCGACCCATTATATAACATTTTATTTTGCTAATATGACAAAAGCTCAACTTCGAGGACATCAAATAGTATGTAGTGCTTTCATTGAAAAAAATCAAAAAGTGCTAATTTTTATGGACCCAAAATTCAAAGTATGGAGAGTTCCTGGCGGCCGAGCCGAACATGGAGAAAAACTCGAAGAAACATTAGTCAGGGAAATGGAGGAAGAAACTGGAATCAAATTTGAAAATCCAATATTTATTGGCTGGGGGCAAGATCAACAATACAAATTCATTGATGAGATGGAAACATCACGCTTGATCATGTATTTCCATGTTCGGCTCGAAACTGATACGGAACTAAAACTTGATCCTGCTGAAACGGAAGACTCAAAGTGGGTATCAATAGATGAATTAAAGGAAATCAAAGATAAAGAAGGTGCACTTTTTGATTTTTTTCAACGAAATCCAAACTTCGGCCACGCAAAATAAAACGTTATATAACAGCCGATATGCGGTTCCAAAAATAGTGCTTATCAAATTTAATGGTGGCACTATTTTTTTCACCCAAATTTTGGCCTTTTCTTTTAGGTGGTAAAGTGGTAAAATATTCATGCTATGCAGGTATATAAAACTAGAGCTAGAAAATTCCATGGCACACACTTCCATATAGTCCATAAACAGGCTTTCGGCTTGTATACTGAAATCAAAAAGAAATCAAAACGCCGAACGTATATTAGATCGGCATATTTTGACAAGGATAAAATTTTCCTTGATTTATTCTGGCAACATCTGTTTGAAAAGCAAAATTGGAGAGATAGAGTAAGACGGATGCAGTATTATGGCTGTGCTGTAGAGCTTATTCAAAGTTCACGCTTTAAACCAAATACTACTCTGGATCCAAACCGGTCAACTGAAAGACTGCACCGTTTTTATGGCCTGACTGCGGATAATGAGCTCTTTTGTGTACAAATCAAGGAAAATTTAAAGAAAAAACAAAGATTTTTGATTTCGGTATTCCCTACGGATGGCCCGGCAGGTGACTAAAAACAAAAAAGGATCTTCCGACTAAGTGTGGTGTAGAAACCACGGCCGAAAGCCTTTTTCTAATGTAATTATACCAGGTATACTGAATATGTCAAGATGTGCCTGTGGATAAAAAGAAAAGGCCAAAACTTCGCATACACGCGGCCCATTAGGTAACAAGAATAAAAATATGAGTGAAAAAATCCCATATTCAAAGGAGGAAAAAATAGTTGAAAAACACCTCATTGATCAGGTTAGGAAAAATCTTATTACAGGTATTCAGTCACAAGATGGAACAGGAAGATATGAGGCTATATGGAAAGAGCTTGAGAAGGGCTGTCCACGAAAATGTTAACTTTTACCAAAAAAGTATTTTTTAAACATTCCCCAAATAAACATTCTTCAATCCCGCCTCATGCCCTATTTCCCTCGCTCTAACCAAGCTTTGATAAGAAGTGATATTTTTATCCGTCATTTTATAATCCGGATGAAAGCGCGATAAATGCCAAGGGATATTTTTATCAACTGAAGCTATAAATTCTGCAATCTGTTTTAACTCTTTTTCACTGTCATTTTCTCCGGGAATAATCAAAGTTGTTATTTCCTGCCAAATATTTTTTTCTTTTACTCTTTTGATTGTATCCAAAACCGGCTGCAGCCTGCCACCGCAGGTTTTGCGGTAAAAATCATCAGAAAACGATTTTAAATCAATATTTATCGCGTCAAGATACGGCCCGATATATTCCATCGCCTCTTTTGATTCAAAGCCATTGGAAACATAAACATTTTTCAATCCCTTCTCTCGCGCCAGCTTCATAATATCATGCGCGTACTCAACAAAAATCGCCGGTTCGTTGTAGGTATAAGCAATGGACGGCGTTTTATACTTCAAAGCTAATTCTACAATCTGCTCCGGAGAAATATTCTGCGTCCCGTCTACGTATGTCTGCGACAGGTCTGCGTTTTGGCAAAAATCACAGCGGAAATTGCAGCCAAAAGTTCCCAAAGATAAAATCTTTGTTCCGGGCATAAAATGATACAAGGGCTTTTTCTCAATTGGATCTACGTGCACAGCCACTGGCTTGCCATAAACAAGCAAAAACAACTCCCCGCCAATATTCTTGCGGACTCCGCAAACACCAGTATTTCCCTCTTTTATAACACAATAATGCGCGCAGGCCTGGCACTGGACAATGTTATCTTTGAGTTTTTTGTATAAAACTGCTTGTTTCATGAAAACATCAGCCATTCTGGCTTAAAGATGAGAAGCAAACCAAGGAGAAGCATTAAAATTCCGCCGACTAGACTGGAATATTTGCCGTATTTTCCGCCGACTGTTTTTGATTTCAAAGTAATCATTGCCACAACAAATACAATCATATCATCCAGCATGTAGAAAATTATATAGCCGAACATGTACAAATATCTTTCCCACGCCGGAATTCCGCTCATTGCCAAAACCTGCGTATAAACAGCTGGAAAGCCGGCCGAGCAGGCGAGTTCAACTAAATTTACTGAAAAACCGAGAAGAAGAATGCCTGCCACTGACCACAGCAAGCTACGCCTGTAAACAATGGCTTTAATCTTTTCAAAAGTTTTTTTTGTGTCTTTCAAATCAGACACTTTGCAGGCCATTGCCTCTGCTTTGCGATGCAGCCACCAATCGCGCAGATTTATTCCGCCTGCGCCGATTGACACTAGCCCGATGATTATCCTGATGGCAAAAATCATTCCCAAAAACAGCAAGAGCTGCAGCCATGCGACCATAAAAACGAAATAGACAACGCCTGAAGCAATTATGAACAGGAAGCCCAAAAGCCACATTCGCTTTTTGTTTTCCATCCCAAGCAATAAAGAAATCAAAAATAGCAAAACCCACATTGCGCAGGGATTAAATCCGTCCAAAAGCCCTATCACCGCAGTCAAAATAGGCAGAGAGAATGTTTTCGGATTTATTGAACCCAAAATTGGAATATTTATTTTATCAGAATACACCCCCTCGTTCCCCACCTTATCTTGCAATTTTTTCTCAACAATCCCCATGAGCTGCGCGCCAGTGGTTTCATCATCGCTATATCCGGCCACCATCTCGCCATCAATAAAAGCAACAGGGACTGTCCCGACTTGCGAAAATTTATAAAAATAGCCATACTGTTCAAAAATCTGCTGATTTTCCGGCGTGCTCGCCTCGTAAATTTTTAAATCAATGAATTCGCCGTATTTCGGCATCAATTTTTTTTCAATAAATTTTATTTCATCCTTGCAATGCGGACAAGTGTCTAGATGAAACAAAACAAATTCTACTGGCGGCTCATTTCCTGCAAACAAAAAATCAGGCGCTAAAAACGCTGCTAAAAAAAATATCAAAACTAACATTAATAGCTTCCTTGCCATAATAAATTATAAATTTATTAAATTATTCCAATCTTGGCAGAATTTTTTAATGCCAGCATCAGTAAGTTCATGCTTTATATCATATTCCTGCCAATTTTTATCCAAAGAGATATTACCGTAAGCTATTGGTTTAAGATTGTTGGCAGGATAAACATAATTGCCATCTGGAATTTTTAAGCCTGTTCCAACCCATTGCTCTAAAATTTTAAACGGCGCAGTAACAATATCACAGCCAAGCTGGAGCGAATATAGCAAATGGTCAAGACTGCGCACGCTGGCTGCCAGAACCTCTACATGGTGATCGCTTGGTTTGTACATTTCCACCACATTTTTAATATAATCCATGCCGTTCTCTCCTTTGTCATCCAGACGGCCGATAAACGGGGATAAAAACACTTGCCCTGAGCCTGCCGAACGGGTCGCTTGATATACGGCAGCGGCCTGTGCATGGGTAAAAACCAACGTCATATTTATTTTTATTCCCTCTTTAGCCAAAATCTCGCCTGCTTTTAAGCCGTTCAGACTCACCGGCAGTTTGATATGCGTATTTGAAATCCAGGCATTCATTTCTTTAGCCTGCTGAACTATATCTTCAACTGGAGTATCCAAATCAGCATAAACTTCAACTGACACTGAACCATTTGGAATCATGGATGAAATTTCCTGAACTATTTTCTTGTACATTGCATAAATTTCCTCTCGGGAAAATTTCCGGCCCTTGGCCAGGCGCTCTTGGACTGCTGGGCTTTTAGCGACCAGCGAGGGATTGGTGGTTTGTCCATCTAAAAAACCCAGCAGAGCAATAGCTTTTCTAGTTTCAGCCGGATCCCCGCTGTCAAGAAAAATTTTTGTTTTTAAATCAGACGGCTTCATATTTAATAATCTTTTAATTTACCCGATATTCCGAATGTCTGGATTTTTTCAAGCGCCTTAGCTTCAATCTGGCGGATGCGCTCGCGAGTAACATCAAATTCCTTGCCCACTTCTTCCAAAGTGTGCGTTACGCCATCAGTAAGCCCGAAGCGCATTTCCAAAATCTTCTGCTCGCGGGGAGAAAGATCTTTCAAAGCCTCGCGTATATAATCTTTCAGCAATCCGCGTCCAGCAGACTGGGACGGACTTACTGTCTTAATATCTTCAATAAAATCAGATAAAGACGAATCATCATCGTCGTCGTCATCGCCGACAGATGTTTCCAAAGATACAGTTTCCTGCGAAATTTTTATAATATGCTTGATTTTCTCAACTTCCTCGCCCATTTCTGCTGCCAATTCTTCTGGCGTGGGATCGCGGCCTAAATCCTGCAGCAACCGCCGCTGCACCTGCTGGAAACGATTGATTGTTTCAACCATGTGAACTGGAATGCGGATGGTCCGCGACTGATCTGCCAAAGCGCGGGTTATTGCCTGTCTTATCCACCAAGTGGCATAAGTGGAAAATTTGTAGCCCTTGCGATGGTCAAATTTTTTAACAGCGCGGAACAAACCGATATTTCCTTCCTGAATCAAATCCAGCAATGATAATTGTTTTCCCACAAACTTCTTGGCGATTGAAACTACTAGGCGCAGGTTGGCTTCAATTAATTTTTTTTCAGCTTCTTTGTCGCCTTTTTCATTCCGTTTAGCTAAAGAAATCTCTTCTTCTGCGGTAAGCAAAGGAATTTTTCCGATTTCGCGCAGATACATTTGGATGGAATCCTGTGAAATCGCGCCAAAATCAAATTCCGCTCCTTCTTTTACATCAGGATGTTCTCCTTGAAATTCCTGCAAAATCTCCTTAGTCTCATGCCTCTTGCCTAAAAGGCCTTCCTTCATCTCAACAATGCCGACACCGTTTCTGTCCAAAACCGATAAAAAGCCTTCATAAACATCAATATAGTGTTCCAAATATGGAAACAGCGACAAAACTTCCACTTCTGTAACAAACCCGCGCCCCCTGCCCTTATCAACCAAATGCCATATTTGCTCGCCGCTTGGCGGAACCGGCTTCTCTGCAAATACGGCAAAAAACGGCTTTTTTTTCGCCTTTTTAAATCTTCTGCTTAAAATTTGTTTTCTGGACAGCTTGACCCTCTTTTTTGAAGTTCGTCTTAATGGCTTGCGAACTTGCCGCGAGGCCTTTAGGCTTTTCGCGGCCTTCTTATAATGGGCTTTCGCCTTTTTGGCAGTCTTTCGGACTGCTTTATGTTTACCCCGATGGATTTTTTTAACTTTCTTTTTCATGAAAGTTAAGAAAATATTAATTATTTAAACTATTAAATTCTTCTATTAATTTCTGCATATTTTCATTGTTTTTATTCTTCTCTGCCTTTTCTATTTCAATCTGCAGCTCACGGCGCCGCTTTTTTATCCATTCTTCTTTCAATATCTTAATAATATTTTCCATTTCTTTTTTGGCTGTTGCTTCGTCAGCGGCTAAAAATTCCCAGTCTCCCTGCAAAAGCAAAACATCAATCAAATTGTCCTTGATTTTATCACCTTGCGCTTCTTTGCGCAAGTCATTTATATTATACCCGTTCTTAATGCCTGCGTAAAGAGCAGCATACATTGTGCCCGCGAAGACTTTTTCCAAATCAGCGCTTATCCCGGCTGTCAACTGGGGAAACTTCAATAGCAAACTTAACAATTTTTCAATTAACAGCTCAAATCTGCCTCTTTCACTTATAGCTTGTAGCTTATAGCTTGTAGCTTGTGGGTCGTTTTCATTAACACTCTTGTTTCTTGACTCTTTATTCTTAATTCTAATCAGGTCCTCGCGCAAAACCGAAGTTTCCACGTTTATCTTTTCTGCCAGTTTCTTCAGCCAAAAATCCCTCTCCACCGCGTAGGGAATCAGCGCGATTTCGGCTAAATACTGATTAACAGCTTCCTGTTTATGGCGCGGATTATTGATATCCCTGCCATGTAAAACTTTTTCCAAATACCATTCCATTACTGATTGGGCATTCTCAACTGCTTTAAACCAAATGTCTGGGTTCTTCTGCAAACATTCATCCGGATCCTTGCCCTTGCCGTCAGGGATGTGGATTACTTTTACATTTATTCCCTCTGCCAAAGCAGTATCAATCCCCCGCTTAGCTGCATTTTGTCCTGCTTCATCAGCGTCAAAAGCCATATTTAAATTGGAGGAATAACGTTTAAGCAAGCGCACCTGCTCTGCGGTCAAAGCAGTGCCTGATGAGGCAACAACATTTTTCATACCTGCCTGACTGCAGGCAATTACATCCATCTGCCCTTCAACCATGACTATTAAATCTTTTGATTTGATTTCCTGCTTGGCTTTATTTAATCCGAATATCACGCGCGATTTGTCATAAACCAATGTCTGCGGAGTGTTAACGTATTTTCCGCCTGAATTCTCTTTTTCAACTAAAATCCGGCCTGTAAATCCAACTGCTTCATCATGAACATTGCTGATTGGGAACATTATTCTCCCGCGGAAGCGGTCCCAAAAGCCGCGGCCTGTTTGAATGTTAGCGCCTTCGCGCTTGATGGTGAGCCCTGAAGCCGCTAAATCATCAATGCTAAAGCCTTTTTTTAATAAATACTGCGTGAGCAGATCCCACTGGTCAGGCACATAGCCGATCTGCCACTGCTCAATGGTTTCCATTTTAAGCCCGCGCTTGGCAAGATAATCCAGCGCTGGCTTGGCAGCCGCCATTTTAACAAGAAAATTATGGAAAAATCTGGCTGCTTCTTTGTTAATGTCTTTTATGCGGTTGCGCTGGCTTGAATCCACTTCACTGCGGTATGAGGCCAAAACTACTCCGGCTCTGTCCGCCAGATATTTTAAGGCTTCTTTGAATTCCAAACCCTCCATTTCCTGAATGAATGAAAAAATATCTCCGCCCTTTCCGCAACCAAAACAATGCCAGAACTGGCGCTCGGCGTTTACCATGAAAGACGGAGTTTTTTCATGGTGGAACGGGCAGAGGCCTTTTTTATTTATCCCGGCCGGCTTCAGCTGGATATATTCCCCTACCAATTCCGCAACGTCTATTTTGTCCTTAATAAGCTGGATTTCATCAGACATAGCACTTATAGACTATACTATTTGCTTTTTTTTATCAAGCAATGTAAACTGTAAATTAAATATGCAAATAAGCTTTGTTATTCCGGCTTACAACGAGGAAAAATATATTGGTAAAACTATTGAAAGCATTTTGAAAAATGCAGAAGGTCATATTTTGGAAATTATAGTTGTAAATAATGCTTCTACAGACAACACTGCCGGCATTGCAGGGCATTACCCGTTTGTAAAAGTTGTAAATGAAACGCAAAAAAGCCTATCTAAAGCCAGACAAAAAGGTTTTGAGGAAGCCAAAGCTGAAATTGTCGCTTTTATTGACGCTGACTGCCTGCTTTCAAAAAAATGGTGCGAAATCTTGGAAAAAAAATTTAAAAATCCAAAATTGGTCTGCTTGAGCGGGCCATATGATTATTATGAACTGCCGTTATGGCAGAGACGCATAATTATAAAAATATGGTACTTGCTGGCAGTTGTGGCGGATAAAATTATCGGACATGCTGCCGACGGGGGCAATATGGTTATCAAAAAAGAAGCCCTAAAAAAAATTGGCGGATTTGACACCAATATAAATTTCTACGGCGATGATACTGACACTGCCAAAAGATTGCATAAAGTCGGAAAGACGAAATTTTTATATAATTTCTTTGTTTACACTTCAGCTAGGAGATTCAGGGGCCAAGGGCTGGCAAAAACAGCTTGGGCTTATTTTTTAAACTACCTGTCCGTAACAATCTTCAAAAAGCCTGCTATCAGATCTTATGAGGATTTTCGCTGAAAGTATCAGCCAAAACGTTGGTCATCGCGGATAAAAACTTCCCCTGAATCAGTTTTAATTGCTTTGCCGGAAATTTTATTTTCCGGTTTTTCTTTTTCTTCGCCAGCTACTGGCAAGGAAGGATTAAGAATGCTTTCAACTGGCAAGCCGCTAGGCGGTTCTGCCTGCTTGCCGGCTGCCTTTTGAACCAACGGCGTTTTAACATGCGAAGTGGGAAAATGCCATATTGTCGCCAATTCCATGATATTAAGAATAAATTGATTGGCTCCTGATTTAGCTTTTCTTTTTTTGTAGGCCTTAAACAGCAAACTTTTGCGGTAATTTCTTCTGCGCTCTTTAAAGAAATATGAAGGGGAAGTGGTTTTAAATAATGGCGCCAAGCAATTGGCATTGGGTACGTTAAATTGCGTGATTGCGCCGACCAGCGCGTGAATGCCGCTATCCGGACGAAAAGCTTCTTTTCGCGCGATATAAATTCCGCGCATTTTTGTCTGAAATCCTATTTTTTGTATTTTTTTAATCATGCCTTCTATAAGCGTGGACTGTCCGGGAGACAATTCTTTTTTTTCTTCTTTTTCTTTCTCTTCAGCCGAAGAAGCTTCGCGCCCGAAAACCTGATCCCCTATCGCCTCTAAAGTTTTGATGGGAAAATCCGACATTTTATCTGACAAAGTTGACACATAGCCTGTTTTTTTGCTGCCTCCGGTCATTTCTTCAATTTTTTTGATAACTTCTTCCTTCCAATGATTAGAAACCGGCTGAACGATTATTTGGAACCACATCTGTTCTCCCGGCCCCAGACGGGAAAAACTTTCCAAAAAAGTGCCCATCGGGTCTTTAAACGTGCCTAATGATTCGGTTGATAAAACATCCTTGGCCATCCTATGTTCAAATTCTTCATAAGTGCGGAGCGGATGCGACCAATGTTCAGTCAAGCCAAAATCAGCGGCCCAGATGTCATAGTCTGGATTAGGATATTTATTTGGAACATTATTTACATAATCCTCAACTTCAACAACTTCTGCATCCGGATACTGGGCATAAACAGCTGATTCAACCAAATCCCTAAACTTGGATTCAGTTCTGATTAAAAACTGTATATAGCCTTCTATGCTGATAATTTCAAAACTAAACCAGTGCTGCCTAAAACCCTGGCCAAAACTTTCCGCGATGCTGGGGTCATTGAAAGCGCCGTATAAATGATTAAACAGCTGTTCAACCGCCATTGGCGTCTGCACATTCTGCAACGGAACGTCAATAGCCAATAACACCCATTTCCACTTGCTTTTAAAAATGTCCTGCTTGTATTCAAGATACATGTAAATGCCTGCATAAACCAAAAGCCAGATTAAAATCAGCCAGCCAAAAATCGCCATTAAACCCAAAACAATTAACACAGGGTCCTGCCTGAAAAACAGCTGTATGGCATTGAAATCAAAATTTACGGAATAAAGTCCAAAATCCATAATTTTAATGATGATAATCCATGTATTTGTAAATTGCCAGGTAAATTACTATCAAACCAAAAGCTGTCCACCACCAGCCATGATTGCTGGACCAGTAGCCGGAAAAATACGCCAATCCGCAGATTAACATCCCGCAAAATGCAATCAAATGGCGCATGAAATTTTCTGTCATAAAATTAAGTATTTATAACTTATAGAAATATTATACCATAAAACAAAAGAGCCAGCTATATTGGCTCTTTTTCTGCATTTTTTAAGAAGTATGCCGCCTTAACCAATTGTGCCATTCCACCAATAGCGGGCTGGCGACGAAAATGGAAGAATAAGCGCCTAAAAATATGCCGATAAATAATGCCAGGGCAAAATATTTTATAGTCTCTCCGCCGAACAAAACCAAAGCCAGCAAAGTCAACATTGTGGTGGCAGTAGTATTGATGGAGCGGGCAAAAGTTTCATTAATGGCTATATTAACCATTTCTGGAAAATTAGCGCTGCTGCGCCTGATTAAATTTTCACGTATTCTGTCAAAAATAACAATAGTATCATTAACCGAATAGCCAAGAATGGTAAGCAAAGCGACCACAAATGGTATGCCGACTTCAATGCCTAAATAATGGCCGAGCACTGAAAAAACACCGGCTGTGATTGTTACATCATGCACCAGCGCCAAGACAGCTGTTACTCCGTATTTCCAAGAAGCCACTGGCTTGGAAACCCGGCGGAAAGAATAAGCGATAAAAAGAATAATCCCGATAATGACAGCTGTAATTGCATAAAGCGAGCGCGTGCGCAAAGTTGAACTTACTGCCGCGCCGATTGTTTCAAATCTGGTTTCCATGACTTTAACTTCATCATTTTCAAAACTCTCGCGCAATTTCGCCAGCAATTGCTGATGTTCTGTCTCATTTAAAAAGCGCGTCTTGAAAATTAAGCCGTTGCTTTCCGCAGTCTGCACAGTGATTTCGCCGAAATTCAATGGATTAACAATGTCCTTAACAGCGGAAATTTCCGGCGTTTTGCCGATAAATTGGACCTGCATTAATGAACCGCCGTTAAAATCAATGCCGGTTTTCAATCCGAAAATCGCCAACAGCGCAATGCTGGCCACAAACAGCGAGCCTGATACGAACAAATTTATTTTTCTGTGGCCGATAATATTCACCATATTATTTCAGATTATCGCTGAACTTTTTGTATCCTAAAAACGATTTATTGCCGAATTCTCCAAACCATGGCGCAATAAAGCGGATTAAAACTCTTGTTACTGTTATGGCTGAAAACATTGAAACCAATACGCCGATAGTAAGAGTTACGGCAAATCCTTTTATAAAACTATTGCCAAACCAGATCAGCATCACGCAGGTAATCAAAGTGGAAACATTGCTGTCCCTGATTGATGTCCAGGCGCGCAAAAATCCTTCTTCTGCCGCCACTTTTAAGCTCTTGCCAGCACGCAATTCTTCTTTTAAACGTTCAAAAATCAGCACATTGGCGTCAACTGCCATGCCAATAGACATTATGAAACCTGCAATGCCTGACAATGTCAAAGTAGCGCCGATTAATTTGGTAATTGCCAAAGTCAAAGAGGCATACAAAATTAGGGCTATCACAGATAACACTCCGGGCAAACGGTAATAAACAACCATAAACAGCATTACTATCAAAGACCCTGCTATTCCCGCATACAAACTTTTAGCCAATGATTCGCTGCCCAAAGTGGCGCCAACGGTTTCTTGAGATATCAATTCAACCGGCACAGGCAGAGCGCCGGCATTCAGCCTCTGCGACAATAATTTTGCTTCCTGCAGATTAAAGCTTCCTGTGATGACAGCTTTGCCGTCGCGAATCGGCTCATTAACCCTTGGCACGCTGATCGGCTGGCCGTCTAAAAATATAGCCACTGGCTTGTCAACATTCCTAGTGGTAATGTCAGCAAATAATTGCTTGCCTTCGTCATTAAATTGCAGAGAAACCTGCACTGCTCCTGTCTGCGGATCAGACACAACTTCAGAACGTTGCAACTGCTTGCCTGACAAGCCGGTAGATTTCCACGGCTCCTGCGGGGGCAGAATATCCGCTTCTGTTTTTGTTCTGACTAAAATCCGCCACATATCATAATCTTTGCTTATTTCCTCGCTCCGCTTGTAAATAACATGATAGCCGAATTCAGTTTCCACTGGCCCGATAATCTGGCCGGGCTGGGCGTTAAAAACCGCGTCTTCAAATTCTTTTACCATCACGCCCTTTGGAAAACTTCCCAAATCTCCGCCGTTATTCTTGTTGCTGGCGTCTGTTGAATATTGTTTGGCTAAATCAGCAAAATTATCGGCATTAGCCTGCTGGTAAATTTCCTTGGCTTTTTTTTCTGCTTCGGTTTTTGTATAAACCGGGCTGTCGCAATTTTTTGCGCCTAAAAAGCAAATTAAGATATGGCTGGCTGTCACTTCTTTTTCGCCGTCTTTCTCGCTTCCGCGCTTCAAAATATTATAACCGTCTGCTGAACTCAATAATTTGTCGGTAATATCGCCTTCTTTATGCGATTTGGCCCATTCATACAATTCAAAATAAGCTGAATTTTTCTTGGCTGTTAAAAATCCGCCGTTGTTCCTGCTGATTGAATCTTCTGAATATTCTTTTGCCAAGGCTGAAAAATCTCCGTTATTTTTTATTTTCTGCAAAGCTTCGTCAGCGCGCTTTTTAGCAACGGCATTATCAGCAGTTAGCTGTTTTTTTTCTTCTTCGGTAAGCTGGCGCGGCGGTTCATTATTCTGTTCTTTAAATTCCAAAATCGGGGTTTCGCCTATCATCATTATTGCCTGGCGGATGTCTGTAACTCCCGGCAGTTCAACTATAATGCGGTAATCATCTCCGACTTTGTTGGTCTGGACAATCGGTTCTGCCACGCCAAGGCCGTTGACGCGCCTTTCAATCACATCGCGCACTCCTTCCACCGCTATTCCGCGCTCATTAAAATCAATGCCTCCGACATCCGCCTGATAAATCAAATGCGCTCCGCCCTGCAAATCCAGGCCCAGATTGATTGATTTCTCCGGCACGCGGGGCAGGCCTAAATTCAAAGTATTGTTAATTTTGTCAATTGCCCGATTAAAATATTTCGGAGCCACAAAAGCGCTGGCGGCTATCAATAAAACAAAAATTCCCGCTATTCCCCAGCGGACTTTTGACCTGGTAACCACATTTTGCCTCTGAAAACGCATAGTTGTATTTGAGGATTATTTTACAATATACTCCCCAAACAGTCAAGACAAGTTAATCACACTTGCAACTGCCTGAATATCCCTAAAATTTCTTCATTAAAAATAGAACGTATAAATTTCTTTTTCTCTTCCTCGCTGATATTTAACAATTTTTCAATCGGCCAAGCCTCAAAACCAGTTGCATCCCCTTTTTCTGTCTGTAAATCTTCAATTCTGCCTCTGTAAAGATAGGTAAAAATAGCTTGAATTTTATTATTAATATTTCCTGTGCCTTCATCATGTGATTTATGGTGAAAAAATTTTACAAAATTCAGATCATTTAATTTTAAAACCAAACCTGTTTCTTCTTTTATCTCTGCCAAAGCTGTTGATTCATAAGTTTCGCCAATTTCCACATGGCCGCCAACAGTGGCATCTAAAAGGCCTGGGTAAGTATCTTTATTTTTACCACGGCGCTGAAAAATAATTTCTCCCTTTGGGGTGTTAAAACCAAACATTAATTTCTTGGTGCAACAAGCCAAGCTTATGAATTTTTTCTCTGGTCTCCTGCCTGATAACATTTCCTTCTTCATCAATGATATTTAGTAAATTGTTCATAAATTTTGTGTTCTCGACCTCGCCGGGGTTCGGGGCGGCAGCTGTTTGAGCGGAGCGAGTTCTGCCGCCCCGAGACTTTTTGGTACTTTTTGGCCTGCCCGCCAGTGCCAGGCATGGCAGGCGGGTTACAAAAAGTACGAAAAGAATGACAGCCAACACACCCCGCCCCGACTTAACGTCGGGGCACCCCTCTCTATAGAAGTTAAAATGTCCTAAAATTATGCACATTGACAAATATCATATTTTATATTAAAATAAAACTGTATGTTCTCTACAATTCACTATTAAAGGAGGGGAGAATGAATAGAAAAACCGTAACAAATTTTTTAAGCAAATTTGTATTCATTTTAATTAGCGGCATTATATTTTCAGCGTGTTCTAAAAGTGATTTTGTTGAACTCATCGTTGGTATATTCCTATGCTGTTTCGTCATCTATCTTCTGTGGCCACTTATTATTATAGGACTCATATTTGCAATTCTTGGAGGAGCTGAAACATTTAGAGGTGATGCAGGATTCATCATTCTAATTGTAATAGTGATTGCCGTCTTTGGAGGGGGAGCTGTACATATCAGTGGTTGGTTCAAGGGTGATTAACAAAATATATATTTATCTCTCTGAACGAACACCTATCTGATACTCAGGATCAAGTCTTCTAGATTTGATCCTTCTTTTTTATATTTTCTTCTACTCCTACCTTACATAGTAAAATCATTTTCCGCAACACTTTTTATATTTCTTCCCTGACATGCAAGGGCAAGGGTTGTTTCTGCCGATTTTATTGCCCTCTTCATCCCTTTGCTTGTGCGAAACAGCAGAAACGTCTTCTGCGGTTTTCTGCGCCCCCTTCATTACCATTTTATCGCTGGCCATGATTGTAGGCGCGAGCTGAAGGCCTATGCCGACTTTAAAAAACGAATAAACCACTTCTTTCTGGATATTTGTCAACAGCTCGTTGAACATGAGATAAGTTTCTTTCTTGTATTCAACCAAGGGATCGCGCTGGCCATAACCGCGCAAGCCAATGCCAGTGCGCAGATAATCAATGGCCACCAGATGATCAACCCATAAAGTATCAATTGAGCGCAACAGAATATTTTTTTCAATTTCCCGCATCATCATGCTTCCTTCGTCAGCATTGCTAGAAGCTGTTTTAACGGTATTTTCCAATTTTTCATATTCCTGCCTGGCCTTATCCAAAAGAAAATGCACCAGCTGATCGCGGACTTTAACATCATCCAGCTTGCCATTGCCGTTTTTGGTAAAATGCAGAATAGTTTCTCTCTCTTCATTTGAAAACGGAAAAATTGTCTTCATGGTTTCATAAATTTCCTTCACATTCCACTCATTCCTGTCAG
>CAZHEJ010000018.1:0-4065 GCA_964531615.1 uncultured Gammaproteobacteria bacterium
AAAATATCGCCGGGGTATGCTTCGCGTCCGGGCGGACGGCGCAATAATAAAGAAATCTGCCTGTATGCCCATGCCTGTTTGGTCAAATCATCATAAACAATCAAAACATCCTCGCCCTTGTCTGCAAAATATTCTGCCATTGCCACGCCGGCATACGGGGCTAAAAACGGCATTGCGGCCGGGTCAGACGCGCCAGCCAAAACAATCGTTGTGTATTCCATTGCACCTGTTTCTTCAAGTTTGGCAATAAGACGCGCTACTTTTGATTCTTTCTGCCCGATTGCCACATAAATGCATTTCATCTCCTGCCCTTTTTGATTGATAATCGTGTCAATTGCCAGCGCTGTTTTGCCTGTCTGCCTGTCGCCGATAATCAGTTCGCGCTGTCCACGGCCGATTGGAATCATTGCATCAATTGATTTGATTCCTGTCTGCACCGGCTCATTTACCGGTTCGCGGGTAATAACGCCCGGAGCGATTTTTTCCACTGGATAATATTTTTCTGATTTAATAGCGCCTTTGCCGTCCATCGGCTGTCCCAATGGATTGACAACGCGCCCTATAATCCCTTCGCCGACCGGAACAGAAAGAACTCTGCCTGTGCGCTTTACAGTATCGCCTTCTTTAATATGTTCATAATCGCCTAAAATAATCGCGCCGACTGTTTCATCTTCAAGATTCAACGCCACGCCGTAAACACCGCCGGTAAATTCAAGCATCTCCTGCGATTGGCATTTGGTTAAGCCGGAAATGCGGGCAATGCCGTCGCCGACTGCGATTACTGCGCCGATTTCTTCAACTTCAACCGTCTTCTCAAACGCGGAAATCTGTTTTTTTAATTCTGCGATAATTGTATTCGTAGACATAGATTGATTATATTAAAGATTGTTTTAATTTTGTAAGTTGTGTCTTCAAACTTCCATCCAAAATTTTGTCTTCAGTCCTAATCATAATCCCGCCGATTAAACTCGGCTCAATAATTTCTTCTGCTTCTGTTTTTTTACCAAATATTTTTTTTATCCCGCTTAATATTGCTTTATTAAGTTTTTTAGCGGATGAAATTTTTATTTCCGCAATCCCGGCCTGCTTTTTCGCGTATTTTTCAAATTCAGCAATAATTCTGCCGGCCTGCCTGAATTTATGCTGGCGGACAAGCAATAAAACAAACTGCTTTACCGCTTCTTTCAATTGCGCGCCTTTCAAATCTTTCGCCGCCTCATAAAGCGCTTGAGCAAATTGTTTATTGGTTATTTTTTTCATAATGACGATAAAACATCCTCAATTATCCCCTTGTCTTTCTTCTCATCTATCTTCTCTTTTAAAATTTTTTCAACTGCTAAAACTACCAGCTCGCCCGTTTCTTTTTTCAATTCTGCTGACATTTTTTCTTTTTCTTTCTGGATATTAACTTTTGCTTGGTCTACCAGTTTGGATATTTCCTGCTTTGCCCTGTCTTTCATATTTTCAGAAACCTGCTCTGCCTCTTCCTGCGATTTGGCAATAATTTTATTGGCCTCTGCCTTTGCCTCGCTCAATTTTTCCTGATATTTCTGCCCGCTCATAGCCAGATTTGTTTCTACTTCTTTTGCTTTGTCCAAACTCTCGTCAATCAATTTTTTGCGCTCTTCCAGCTTTTTGGATAATGGTTTTAAAATCAAAAACCATAAAATCAGCACTACAATGGCGAAATTAATCAGCTGAAATACAAACATCTGCCCATTGAGGCCTAATGAAGCCAGAACACTAGTAGTATTTTCCATAATATCTTGTTTTAAAATAATTCAATCAAATCGGGCCAAACTGACCCGATCAGTTGAATTACTTCAATGTAAATACAACGACCAGCGCGTAAATCGCGATAGCTTCGGCAAATGCGGCGCCCAAAAGCATTGGCACAAAAACTTTGCCTGACGCTTCGGGATTGCGGCCGATTGCCTCCATTGCTTTAGCAACAAGGCGCCCAATGCCCAAGGCCGGGCCAATGGTGCCAATGCCCATTGTAAAAGCCTTAGCCAATGCCACGATTGATTCATGTTCCATATATTTTGACCTTTATGATTAATATTTGTAATTATTAATGCTGTTCTGCTGTATGCGGTTCTGACGTCGCAACTGTAAGGTAAACCAAAGTCAGCATTGCAAATACTCCTGCCTGTATTAAACCCACCAGCAATTCCAACAGCATAAACGGGGTGGGGACAAGCGCTGCCACCAAAGCGCCGATTACTGAAATCAGAACTTCGCCGGCAAAAATATTTCCAAATAAACGGAGAGAGAGCGAAATAACTTTGGCAACTTCGCTGACGATTTCTATCAATCCGACCACAAACTCCATCAAAGCGGTAAAAATGGCAATAGGGCCTTTTTTAATGTTTTTTATAATCGTGCCGATTTGAATAAATTTGCCCAGATGCGTAAAAACGCCGATGCTCGCAAATCCCAGCAAATGCGAGCCGATGACTGAAACCAGAGCCATTGCCACAGTCAGATTCAAGTCAGTGTTTGCCGGACGCAATAGAAAGTTATGTCCTATGGAAATACTGCCTGTGCCGGGCAAAAGACCCAGCCAATTGGAAAGCAGAATAAAAAAGAAAATGGAACCGACCAGAGGCAGAAATTTTAACGTTTTTTTCCTGCCGCCAGTCACTTGATCAAAATATCCTAAAATAACATCTAAAAAATATTCGCAGGCATTCTGCAATCCGCCCGGCCGCATCCTGACTTTGGCGCGGATGAATATACCTAAAATCAAAAAAAATAAAATTGCAATCCAGACGTTTATCATTGTGTTGGTGATGCTAAAATCCCCTATTTTGAACAGAATATCAGGCGCAAGTGTGGGAATGTGGATATTCATAAAGTTCTGTCATTCCCGCGAAAGCGGGAATCTATCGTCAATTTTATCCATTTCTGGATCCCCGCTTTCGCGGGGATGACATTTATTTTTTATTTAGTTCTTGATATTGACGGCCATACTCCTTTGCTTTTTTGTAGATAATCCTTGCTGAAATCAGAGCTGCCAGAACAAATCCTAAAATCATGAACCAAGGGCTTTTGTCGTATTTCCCGTCCAGCCACTGGCCGATTAAAACAAAAATTATTAGAGGCGCTGCTATGCTTATCCCAAAATCACCGGCTATTTTCAGCCCTAAAATCATGTATTTCCTGTCTTTAGGGTCAATCATAAAACGCCTATATTTTACTAAATTGGCTGAAATAGGTCAAGAACGAATTTTTTTAAACAAATTCAGTGCGTTTTGAAATGTTTTTTCTCTTACTTCTTCCTCGCCCAACCCCTTAATCTCCGCAATTTTTTTAACCACCTCTTCCACCATCCACGGCTCGCATTTCTTGCCCCTGTATTTTTGTGGAGCTAAATACGGAGCATCGGTTTCAACAAGTATTCTGTCCAAAGGACACTGCTTAACGGTCTCCAGAAGCTCTAAATTTGGTCTTGGATTGGTTTTGAGCGGTGGAAAGGTAATTATTCCTGTAAAGCCCAAAAACAGGCCTAAATCAAGGTATTTTTGGGCATGGTCCCAGTCGCCGGAGTAACAGTGGACAACACCCTTCACTTCATCCCGAGGAGGCGAAGACGACGAGGGATCTTTCGAAGAATATTTACTCTGGCGTACATTAAACTGATGATGTACCTCATTATTTTTCCCTTCGAAAGATTTCTCGCCTTTCAGGCTCGAAATGAGAGATATCATCTCCTCATGAGCATCCCTAACATGAATCACCACTGGCAGACCAAGCTCCTGCGCTAATTTATATTGCTGTAAAAATAATTCTTTGTGTTTTGCTATAATTCCCGCGCGGTCAGCGTTTTTTGGTATGTGAAATAATTCCATACCGCACTCCCCTATTGCAACCACTTTTGGATGACTTGCCAGTTTTTTGTAAAATTCGTAATCAAATTTTTCTTCGCGGGATTTGAAATTTATTTCTTCTTCATCAACTTCGATGCTGGTGGCGTGAACAGGATGCAAGCCGACTGTTGCGTAAATTTCCGGATATTTTTCAGCCAGTTCAACTGCCTTGGCGCTGGTGTCTTTCTGCGTT
>CAZHEJ010000018.1:4075-14296 GCA_964531615.1 uncultured Gammaproteobacteria bacterium
ATTCGTATTTTTCTGCGTGCCGACAACATTCATAATAAGCTCTTTTTCTTGACAACGAAGAATGACCTCCTCTCGGTCATTCTCATACGCGCGGAATTGCAGATGGCAGTGAGTGTCAATCAGCATGCTATTTCAGGATTATATTTTGCACATAGTCAACTGTTGATTTGAGCATTTTCAGCGCTTCTGGCAGCAATGGCAGTAAAATAGAGGCAATGGATGATAAATACGGGGCAACTACAGATTCAGCGAGCCATTCCATGAATTTTTCAGAAATTGGAAAACGTTCAATAAAATAAATAATCATTCCTAATGTTACAGCGCCTTCAAAAACTCCCAAAGCCATTCCTAAAAAGCGATTTAATGAATTTATAAACGGCAAATGGGTTATAAACCCAGCTAATTTATCAAAAACCCAGAATGCAAAGCCCACCAAGCGGTTTATTATTACAAAGGCGATAACAAACATTATTACTTTTGACACATTATCGCCCCAGCCAGTGATATTTATCAGCCAGCCGGCCATTGGCTCATAATACCTGCTCGCAAGATAGACGCCGAATACTGTGCCTAAAAGCGAGCCGAGGGTGTGAATCAACCCAAACCAAAAACCGAACATGGCAAAACCGCCGATGATGATTAGTAAAATGACATCAAAAAGGCCCATATAATTTAAATTAAAGGCGAGGAAACAATATCTCCTCTTTATGTATTATACTACTTTCTTTCAATTTCCCCCAATCCTTTGATTTTTCATCAGTTCCAAGCTGTTTTAATATTTTTTCAGCTGTTTCTGGAATAATTGGCAATAATGCCACTGCAATCTGCCGCAGGCCTTCAGTTAATTGATAAAGAAGCCCTGAAATATTTTCGCCTTTTTTAGCTTTTTCCCATGGCTTTTCTTCGGAAATTTTTTGGTCGCATGATTGCACCAAATCATTTACTAAAGCTGTGATTGCATCAAATTCATATCCGCGGAAAGCCACGCCGTATTCTTTCCAAAAATTATTAGTATCAAAAATATTTTCGCTTTTGGCCGGAATTTTTGACTCTGAATATTTTTCCAGCATGGTCAAAACGCGGGAAGTAAGATTTCCAATGCCATTAACTAAATGGGCTGTATAAAATTCCTCAAACCGCGCAATGGAAAAATCGCCATCTTGGTAACAAGGCACAGCGCCTAACAAATAATATCTTACTGCGTCAGTGCCGTATTTTTTAACTAAATCATCTGGGTCAACAACATTGCCAACCGTTTTGCTGATTTTTTCTCCTTCGGCTGTAAGATAGCCGTGTATAAATTCCTGCGTCGGCAAGGGAATGCAGGCAGACAGCAGAATTGCCGGCCAGTAAATCGCGTGGAATTTGCCAATCCCCTTGCCTATCACATGTACGCGTTCTTGGCATCCAGCCCAATATTTCTGATATTTTTCGCTGTCAGGGTAATCTAAAGCTGTAATATAATTTGAAAGCGCGTCAACCCAGACATACATAATCTGCGACTCGTCGCCGGGAACAGGCACGCCCCAGCCGTGCGCTCGCTCTACTGAACGGGAAATGCTAAAATCCTCCAGTCCGCGCTCAATAAACGCCAGCCATTCGTTCTTCCTGAATTCAGGAATTATTTTGATAATGTCTTTTTCAATCAGCTGTTTAAGCTTTTTTTGGTAATTGGAAAGCTTAAAAAACCAGTTTTCCTCTTCAACAACCTCCGGCGCTGTTTTATGCTCGGGGCATTTTCCGTTGTCCAGCTCTTCTTCTGCATAAAAGGCTTCGCAACCGACGCAATAAAGGCCCTTGTATTTTTTCTTGTAAATATCATTCTTATCAATTTTCTCCCACAATTTCTGCGCGCCGGCAAAGTGCCTTTTTTCCGTAGTGCGGATAAAATCATCAAAGCTGATGTTCAAAACGCTTTTAAAATCATAAAAAAACTTGTAATTTTCATCCACAAACTGCTTGACTGTTTTTCCCGCTTTTTCAGCGGCCTGCACGTTTTTCAATGAATTTTCGTCAGTGCCGGACAAAAAGAAAACATCTTTTCCCAGCAATCTCTGATACCGGGCAATCGCATCTGTCTGCACATATTCCAAAGCATGGCCGATGTGGGGCTTGGCGTTTACATAAGGTATGGCAGTGGAGATGTAGAATGATTTCATAATCTAGTAACTAATCACCACAACAAACTCGCCCTTTTCCGGCACATTCATCTTCAAAATTTCTTCAATCGTTCCGCGATAAATGCTTTCAAATTTTTTTGTTAACTCGCGACAGACGCATAGCAATGTGTCTCTACCCAGAATTTGATTTAATTCCTGCAAGCATTTTTTGATTCTATACGGCGATTCGTAAAACGCGACTGTGTATTTTGCTTCCGCAACTTCTTTAAAAAACTTCTGCCGGCCTTTTTTATGCGGAGGAAAACTGAGAAAAATAAATCTATCAGTCGGAAAGCCGGAAACTGATAAAGCAGTGATAACCGCGCTCGCACCCGGCACCGGCACAATATCGAAATCTGAAATCTGAAATCTTAAATCTGAAATTAATTTATTTCCCGGGTCGCTTATTCCCGGCGTACCCGCATCAGTCACTAATGCAATTGATTTGCCAGACTGTAAAATTTCTTTGATTTCTTTTATTTTTTTCTCATCGCTGTGGTGATGATAGCTAATTGTCAGCGTTTTAATGCCATAACGATTTAACAATTTCTGTGTCTGCCGAGTATCTTCGCATAAAATAACATCCACGCTTTTCAATGTTTCCAGGGCGCGCAAAGTGATATCGCCCAAATTGCCGATGGGCGTGGCGACGATGTAAAGTTTACCGCTATCTTCCATAGCTATAGTTTAACAAAAAATACCTAAAAAAACAAGAAGTCCCGAAGAAATAACTTTCTAAGGGACTCCGAAGTTTAAAGCGTTAACTAAGAAAATACACCAGCGTGCCTGCCAGTAGTAATTTTGATTATTGCCCTCCGCAACCATGCACAAAGGGTTCCAATTTTTGGAATACAAATGAGGAAAAGGACGGTATAAAAAAAGAACTGGTACTGAAGTCTGGAACCGACTAAATGCATGCCAAGACAAATGATGAGTAATGCTACCTGCAGAGTGGCGCGGGTAAATGACTTTTTCCTGTGAAATCGCAGACCCAAACTTTCCACTTTTGCTCTTATCCAAGAAGAAGACAGGTGGGCAGCCAGCGTCCCCACAATCAACAGAGAAAATTCGGCGGGGTATCTGGAAATGGCATAATAAATCAACCCCAGAAAAAGAGCGGTATCGCTGAGTCGGTCGCCCGCAGGGTCAAGAAAGACCCCGAGCTCTTGCAGATGTTTCGGTCGGTTTGACAACTTTTTTGATAGCTGTCCGTCGATTATATCAAATATTCCATTTGACAACACCAAAAAAACAGCAGGTAACCACAAACTAAGACCAAAAAACACCCCTGCACAGATAGCAGAGACAACAGCAATGACGGTAATTATATTTGGCTCAATATGATATTTAACCAAAATATCTACCAGCCATTCTACCGATTTACCTGCTATTTGATGTATTTTAGTTGGAGAAAGAATGTTAACGCTTTCATCAATTTTTTGTTCCTTCATGACTTTTTCTCCTTTTTTTAAAGAACTTAAAGCTACTTTACCAAAAAAGTGTTCTAAAAACAAGAGACTCGCTTAGACGCGAGCACTTAATGAATATTCTGCTTATTTTACTTTATCTCCGCTTTCCCCAAATATACATCGCTACAAAGATTGAGCATTGGATTTTCAGGATATATATTCACAATTAATTCTATCAAAATATTTTTATTCGCCATTCTTTTAGTTGCGGGGTCAAATAATTTTGCTTTTGCTTTAATAATATAATTTCTAAACCCTTCCTTGGGATTATTTCTATTTAATTTAAGATTGGCTATAATTGTATCATTATTGGGTTTAAAAAATTCTTTTATCAAAAATTCCCTTGCAACAGAAGTATCGCCAAATTGCTGTCGGATTAGTGCATTTTCTATCTTGTTTTTCCAAGAATCTCTTATCTGCCCTGCTAGATTTTCATGAAAATTTATTATTTCTAAATCCGCCATAAATTATTCAATCTCAATGGCATTTACCGGACAGGCGCTGGCTGTATCCCTGATTGTCTGTTCATTGTCTCCTGGCGGATTTATGACATCTGCTTTGCTATCATCGCTGAATTTAAAACTGGCGCCTGCCATTACAATGCAGGTTCCGCAGCCAATGCATTTATTTTTGTCGATTTTGATTTCCATAATATTTTTCTGTATAAAATCTTAATAAATCTTCAATTGAAGGTATTGATTCTTTATTAAAGATACCAATTTTCAGCCTTTTTTGCAAATCCTCCAATGTCCGCGCGCCTTCCAAAACCGCCTCCTCAATATCTTGGTCAGTAACATTCAAATCCGCGTCAATTATCTTGGCTCCGGAAGTGACAATGCGGCTGTGCTGGCCCGTATTGCGAAAATAATCATTGATTGCCGCTTGCAATGCCTTGTCGCCCAAAACCGAACAATGCACTTTTCTGTCCGGCAAACCGCCAAGGCGCTCTAAAATATCCTGCGGCTTGATTTTTAATGCCTCGTCAATTTTCATTCCGCCTTTTTCTGTAATTATTTCGCTTAATACTGATGTGGAAGCTATAGCTGAACCGCAACCGAATGTTCGCCAACGGCAGTCTTTAATCTGCTCTGTCTTTGGGTCAACATTAATCCAGATAACCATCTCGTCTCCGCAAGCAGGAGAACCTACACGTCCAAGGCCATTGTATTTGAATTTTTCCTCTTCATCCAAACGCATAAAATTCCGCGGATTGAAAAAATGGTCTTTTACAATATCAGAATATAACCAATTTTCTGGCATATTATTTATACTTCGCATGATTAATTTTACCCAGATTCACAGGGCTGATCTCACGCAGTTTTTCAACAATCCCCGGCAGATATTTCATAACATAATCAATATCAGATTTTTTAGTATTTTTTCCAAGAGTAAAGCGCAAACTGCCGTGCACATATTCATATGGCATTCCGCAGGCAGTTAAAACATGCGATGGTTCTAATGATTGCGAAGTGCAGGCAGAGCCGGTTGAGCACATAATGCCGTATGAATCTAAATATAACAGCATGGCTTCGCCTTCAACATCCATAAAAGTCACATTCAGATTATTCGGCAGGCGCTTGTCCCCTATTGCCAACCCGTTCAATTTTACTTTTGGAATTTCTTTTTGTATTTTTTCCCAAAAATATCTCGTTAGTTTTCTTGTTTTATTGTTTTTTTGATTTTTTGTTTTCTGCGCCATTTCCAGCGCTTTTGCCAATCCAACAATCCCGGCCAGATTTTCAGTTCCGCTCCTGAATCCCATTTCCTGCCCTCCGCCTAAAATCAATGGCAAAATTTCAACTCCCCTTCTTTTGTATAACACACCAACGCCTTTGGGGCCGTATATTTTGCTTCCGTTCAACGTCATTAAATCAACATGCAATTTTTCCACATCCAAATCCAGCGTCCCTGCGGCTTGGCAGGCGTCGGTATGAAAATATGGGTATAAATGTTTAACTTGTGCTGAGCTTGCCGAAGCACGATATTTCAGAATCTCACGCCCAATTTCTGCAATCGGTTCAACTGTGCCGATTTCATTATTCGCGTACATTATAGAAATTAGAATTGTATCCGGACGAATGGCTTTTATGACCTGTTCTGGGGTGACAAATCCGAATTCATCAACGTCTAAATAAGTTATTTTAAATCCTTCTTTTTCCAGCTGATGCATTGGGTGCAAAACAGCATGATGCTCTATTTTAGTTGTAATCAGATGTTTTCCGTGATTTGAATTTTTTCTCGCTAGACCGAAAATTGCCAGATTATCTGATTCAGTCCCTCCACCGGTAAAAATTATATTATCAGGCAAAGCATGCAAAATTTGCGCCACAACCCTGCGGGCATCATTTAAAGCGCCGTTTGATTCCCGGCCGATCTCATACAGGCTTGATGGATTGCCAAAAAATCTGCAAAAAAATGGATCCATGACTTTTTTCACAGCTGGGTCAACATGGGTCGTGGCCGCGTGGTCAAGATAAACTAAACGTTTTTTTGCCGGTTTAGCGGGAAACATAAATTATTTTATTCAGTATGACATGTCAAATCGGCAGAGTCAAATTGATGTTTTTGCTCGCCTGGCCATTGTCATTGATCGGACGCGCAGGCAGGTCAAAATTCACGGAAAAAGGCGTCAATTGTCCGGTGAGAGTGAGATAATAAAGCATTTTATTTTTTTTGCCGTACTCGTAAATTTCTTTGGTCAATTTGACGTCCTGTTCGCAATACTTTTTGATTTCGTCTATTTTCCCCTCTTGCCACCATTTTTGCGCTGTAAGGCCGTCAGAGCTTTTTTCAGTCTGCAGAGTCGCTTTGGCAATGTCATTCAATTTAAACCGCGAACCGGTCGCTTCTTTGATGATCTTTAAAATGTCCAGATGCGGAAACTTAAGCAGATCGCCGGCATAATATTTATTCAAAATCGGCAGATCAAAATGCTCGCTGTTATAGCCGATGATTCTTCCGGCTTTTTCCAAAATCGGCCACAAATTCCCCAATTCAGATTCCTCAAAACTGGCATATTTGTTATTTTCATATTCATAAATTGAAACAACAGTGACTTTAAGATTTTTAAAATCTTGTATATCGCCGATAGTTTCAATGTCTATCACTATTTCTCCAGGCATATGCCTTTGTTTTAGCCGTGACAAAGATTCTCACATCTTTTACTTCTTCGCCTTTTTGGCAGTCGGCTTTGTTTTAGCAATTTTTTTCCTGCTCTTTTTTTCTGCTGGAACGGCCTTTGAAAAAACAGCTGGCGTTAAGGCCTTTAATATCTTATCAAGCTTGGCATTTAACATTTCAAACTGCTGTTTAAATTGATCTGAACTTTTATTGCCTCCCCTATCGCCTCTGTCGCCTTTTCCAAAGCAAGCATTGCAATAAACCGGCTTGTCCGGATTTGGCTGAAATGGAACCTCGCATTTGTTTCCGCACTTGCCGCAAACAGCTCCAAACATTTTTTTATCGCCTCTCCTTCTGTCTCCTGACTTGTCAAAACAATCACTGCAAAAAACAGGCCTATCGCCGGTTGGCCTAAAAGGGACTTCGCAATCCCTGCCGCACTTGCCGCAGGTAGCCTGGTGCATCATTGGCCTGCCTGTATTTCTGCCACCGAATCTTCTGTCACTGCCTCCGCCTCGGTTGAATTTGCTCATAATTTTTAAATTAATTAATAATACCAATTTTAAGTTTACACTCTTTTTGAGTAAAAGGCAATAGTGAAGCGATTTTAAAAAACAAACCCGCTCAAGAATCTGAGCGGGTGTTTTTTGAATCCTATTAAGCCAAGACAACATTGGCGGCGCGAGGTCCTTTTTCAGACTGTTCGACGTCAAAGCTCACGGCATCGCCAGGTTTCAACTGGCTGAATTCAACACCATTCAAAGAAGTAGCGTGAAAGAAAATGTCTTTTCCTCCGTCTTCGGGAGTGATAAAGCCAAAATTCTTTTCAGCTATTACTGTTTTGATAGCACCTTTCATAGCAATTTTGTTGTTAATAATTAAATAAAGTCTCTTATTTTTTTACTCTGCGCAAATAAGCCACTAATGATAAAAATAAATAAATCACAAGAAAAAAGACGCCGATATTCAGACAGTAATCCGCGATTTGTCTGGCAAAACTTCTGGTGGCGATAATGCTCACATTTCTCGGGACAAAATTAAAAAAATAAATTACCAATAAAGACGAAACGATTAAAGACGCGGCGGCTCTTTTTTTGGATTTTAGCATTGTTTCTTTCATAAAATTCTGCTCGGCGGGTGGGATTCGGACCCACGACCAATTGGTTACACTTATCTACTGCTTTCGCAATAGCGTGGACTATATCATTCTGCTTCTTTAGCAGATGAGGCGCTTCGACCAAAATTTTTGGCCTACTCTCTTACGAGATAGTCTCTGAACCTTTCCCGACTAAGTCGGGACTTGGCTGCTGATTACCTTTTTTATATGCCTATAAAAGAGGGCTTCCAGCAATTCACCTCAATTTCATCCCCTAATTACTTAAGGGAGCTGCGTTAGACCGCTATGTACTTCGCGGTGACAATTTGCACAAAGCAATATGCATTTTTCCAATTCTGCTTTTACTCTATTCCATGATCTAGTAATTCCATCAGCCGATACTCCAAAATCTTTTTCTATTGAATCAAAATGATGGAACTCTAAAGCCTGCACGCATTTGTTATAACCGCAAAGTTGGCATTTCCCGCCTTTGTATTCTACTGCCATAAAACGCATTTTCTTTCTGCGTTTTGCAACAGCATTTTTTAAATACTCAGCGCGGTCTTTATATTTTCGTTTATCTGCCATAATATTGAATTATAGCA
Source organism: uncultured Gammaproteobacteria bacterium (assembly GCA_964531615.1). Classification (GTDB taxonomy): domain Bacteria; phylum Patescibacteriota; class Patescibacteriia; order Magasanikbacterales; family UBA922; genus CAZHEJ01. Next base: position 12,525 of record CAZHEJ010000018.1, read on the forward strand.
AACAAAGTGTTCACAGCCAACTGCTCTACCACTGAGCTACCGCCGATCACGTAAAGTCACCTTCGGTGACCACGTGACGAGATTAATAAATCAAATATGAATTTACTCTCGCCACGTGATGAGCGAAGCGAATTTTACAATGCAAAAACTATATCAATTTTTTTACTTCAAGTCAAGCACATCCAGGGCTGATTTGCGGTAAGCGCAATAATCGCAGTTTGACGACGGATCAGGAAGCTTATCACTGTTCAAAAGTTTATGAATATCTTTAATAGCACCGTCAACCCAGCTGTCATCGCCCTTGTGTGAGATGAGCGTGATATCAAATTCTAATCTGGCATCAAAAGCTTTTTTGTCAGTGTTGCCATTGCAATAAACAAAATAGCCGATGTCAGAAACTTTGTAGCCGAGCTGGCGCAATAGCCACTGGTAAACTTCCAGCTGCCTTTTATAGCTGTCCTGCCAGTCTTTATCCAATTCTGTTATTTCTTCCTGCTTGCTGGTGGCTTTATAATCAACCACAATATATTCGCCTTTGGAATTTATCCATAAATCATCAATCGCTCCGCTAATTGTCATGCCTGTTGCCTTATGCTCGCATTGGATGCCCTTGAAATTTTCCCGCCATTCATCCAATTGCTCATGCACAACAGGACGCGCGTCAATGCCGTATTTTTCCTGCAACGGATGCTGTTGATTTTTCGCGCGGTGAATGTCAAATTCTTTTTTAAGCAGTGCGTCTACTGCGGAATTGAGAGTGAATGGATAGCCGGGCGGGCGTTTTATCCCTAATCGGTTGTCTAAATAAAAACAGCGCGGGCAGGATGTGAATAATTCAATCTTTGACCGGCTTAATTTCCAATTATTTTTTTCTGAATTATTGTAATTCCATTTGTCTGAACGGATTTTGTATAGGGACATAAATATAAATGTTAAATCAATGGCACGAAGGCAAAGCCGTAAAATTGCCGGTTGAAAATCTTGCCTTGATTGTCTTTTTCATAAAGCCACACCGAATCTTTTATTGGAATCACCAGCCGTCCTTTGTTTTTAAGCTGTACTAATAATTCCTTTGGTAAAGCATCGGCCGCGGCGGAAACCAAAATCTTATCAAATTCTTTTCCGGGTATTCCTACTATCCCCTTTTCTGCCAACATAATTTCGGCATTTTTTAATTTATATTTGCCGATATTCTCCTGGCCAAAATGCGCTATATCCTTTATGACATCCAGACCAATAACTTTACCCTTTGCCCCCACGGCTTTGGCAATAATCGCCGTAGTATAACCAGAGCCGGAACCAACGTCCAAAACTTGGTTTCCTGCCTTTAATTCTAAAAGTTCCAGCATAAAAGCCACAGTAGTCGGTTGGGAAATTGTCTGACCAAAACCAATATCCACCGGGAAATCGCCATAGGCATTGCTCTGATATTGGGGTGGAACAAAATCAAGGCGGTCAATTTCATAAAAAGCGCTTATGAGTGCCGTTGTCTTTAAAACTCCCTCTGCGCGCAAATAATCCACTAATTGTTTATTTTGATAGTTCATGAAAAACTGGCTCCGAACGTTGAACGAAATCCGAACTTTTTTTAGCGAAAATTTTACCCCGTAGGAAACCAAAGGTTTTCCTTAGGGGCCCGCCCTCGCTTGCCCGTCCGAAGCCGAAAGGCGAAGGAGGGCTTTTCCGCCGCCGAATTTCGTATTTCGCTTTGCGAAATGCGCCGCAAGAAAAGGTGTTGCCCTTGCCCCAGCCCTCCCGTGCGCGGGCAACGA
>CAZHEJ010000019.1:0-13829 GCA_964531615.1 uncultured Gammaproteobacteria bacterium
TGGAAAATTTTTAATTTCTAATTTCTAATTCACCTAATTTCTAATGAAATGCTCAATTATCAAATTTTAAAATTGGACATTTGTAATTTTATTAGGTAATTAGACATTAGGTGAATTAGGCATTTATGAACCACTTTATTAAAAGAATTATTGAATTACCCCGTTCTCTTTTTCTTTTTATTATCCGCCTTTACCAAAAAACCCTTTCTCCTGACCACGGGTTATTTAAATTTATTCATCCGTTCGGCTATTGCCGTTTTTATCCCACCTGCAGCGAGTATGGCTATCAGGCGATAAAAAAAAGAGGGCTCCTGGTCGGAGTCCCCAAAGTTTTATGGCGCATTCTGCGCTGCAACCCGTGGAGCAAGGGCGGAATTGACTTGCCCTGAGCCAGTCGAAGGGTGCCCTGATTTTTATTCTTCCACTGCTGTCGCGCTTCCAGCCTTGCCCTGCTCTTCTTCCGGCGCTTCGCCGCGCTCAACAGTTTCCCAGATTTTTTTGCTGATTTCTTTCATTAATTTTGGATTTTCCCTTAAACTCTGCTTGGCGTTTTCCCTGCCTACGCCGAGTTTTTCTTCGCCATAGGAAAAACTATTGCCAGATTTATTTATTATTTTATAAATAACGCCGCTGTCTATCAAATCGCCTGAAGTGGAAATGCCTTCATTATACATGATATCAAATTCAGTAGTGCGGAAGGGCGCGGCGACTTTATTTTTTACCACTTTGACTTTAACGCGGTTGCCGATAATTTTGTCGCCCTGCTTGATTTGGGCGGCGCGGCGCACTTCAATGCGGACTGAACAGTAGAATTTAAGCGCATTCCCGCCGGGCGTAGTTTCTGGATTGCCGAAAAAGACGCCGATTTTGTGGCGGATTTGATTGATGAAAATCACCACTGTTTTTGTTTTGCTTACAATGCCTGTGAGCTTTCTCAAAGCCTGGCTCATTAGTCTGGCCTGAAGCCCCATGTGCTGGTCGCCCATTTCGCCTTCAATTTCTGCCTTTGGGACAAGAGCAGCCACTGAATCAATTACAATAACATCAACAGCATTAGAACGCACTAAAGTCTCAACTATTTCCAAAGCTTGTTCGCCTGTGTCAGGCTGGGATAAAAAAAGTTCATTGACATCCACGCCTATTTTTCTGGCATAATCAGGATCCAGCGCGTGTTCGGCGTCAACAAACGCAGCAATGCCGCCCTGCTTTTGAACTTCAGCAATGATATGCTGGGCTAGAGTGGTTTTTCCCGAGGCTTCTGGCCCGAATATTTCAGTAATTCTTCCGCGGGGCACTCCGCCTACGCCCAGCGCAATGTCAAGCGAAATAGAGCCGGTTGGCACAACATCAACATCCATTGCTTTGGCTTCGCCGAATTTCATAATGGCTGATTCGCCGTATCTTTCACGGATTTGCTCCACAGCCGAAATGGCGGCGTTCATTTTCCCCTCCTGTTCCTCATTTTTTTTAGTCATATAGCCTCGTTTTATAGGATAATGCTTTTTAGATTATATGTCAATTGCTCTTAAAAACCACATGGCGGACAACCACAGTGCTTTTTCCGTGTTTTTTATTAGCTGTAATTGTGATGGTGTTAACGCCGGGGGCCAGAGCCACAGTTTCCCTGAATTGTCCATTCTCGCTATTCATTATTTCCTTGCCGTTAATTGAAACTTGGATTTCTTTTTCCGTTTCGCCTACAATTAATATCTGTTCTTTTTTAGCAATAAAGCCTTCAGGCGGAGAAAAAATATTTAATTCCGGCGGTTCAATTACGCGCTTTACCTGCAATCCTAAATATCCCAGCATTACAATCATCAATCCGATAGCGAAGCAATAGCGCAAAATTGTCGGGAGGTTATTCAGCGGGTTGTTTCTGATGGCTTTTTGCGGATGTTTTTTTTTATCCAGCTTTGCTTCTTCAATGAAATATTGCGTTAAAAATGTTTCTGGTTTTAATCCCAATGCTTCCGCGTAAGAACGGATGAAATTTTTTTGGTAGACAATGGCCTGGGGCATATCATTGAAACGGCATTCTTCAATGGCGCGGAGGTAGCTTTTGTTTATTTTAGTTTTTTCCGCAATTTCTTCCAATGTTATTCCTTTCTGCTGGCGGATTTCTTTTAGGCGCAGGCATAATCTTTCCGGCGGTGCGCTAATGGCTTTTTTTTTAAAAATAGCAACCATATTATTCTTTGTCACCGCTGTTTTCCTCTTCGCCTTCATTTTCATTAAAAACATTGAGTTCATTGCCAGAATCCATAGTTTCTTCGGTTATTTCTGTTTCAATGGCGAGAATTTCACGGGGCTTGGCTCCGTCGCCCGGCCCGATAATGCCCGCTGCTTCTAATTCATCTAAAATTCTGGCTGCGCGGGCATAGCCGATTTTAAGCCTGCGCTGAAGAAGCGAGGCGCTGGCTTTTCCAGCATGGATAATCGCCTGTTTGGCTTCTTCAAACATTGGGTCTTGGTCATCAGCCGGCCCGCCGAACATGCTCAGGGTTCTGCTAGCCTGCCTGTCAACAATTGTTTCATCATATTCTGTTTTGCCGTCGCTTTTTAAATATTCAGTGACATTAAACACTTCTTCTTCAGAAACCATTGCCCCTTGCAAGCGCCTCGGCTTTGACATATCAGCATTTAAAAACAGCATGTCTCCGCGTCCGAGAAGCTTTTCTGCGCCCGGGCAGTCTAAGATAGTGCGCGAATCAATAATTGACGGAACAGAAAATGCTATTCTGCATGGTATATTGGCTTTCATTAGTCCGGTGATAATATCCACGCTTGGTCTTTGGGTAGCCAGCAAGAGGTGTATGCCCACTGCGCGCGCCATCTGCGCCAAGCGGATAATGCCAGCTTCAACTTCTGAAGCGGCTGCTGCCATTAAATCAGCCAGTTCGTCAATAATGAAAACAATGTGCGGCATTTTTTTATTGGGATATTTTTCATTATAAGAATGTATGTCACGGCTTCCACTTTGCGCCAAGGCATCAAAGCGCCGATCCATTTCACCAGTTGTCCATTTCAAGGCATTGACTGTTTTTTGCACACTAGTGATTACCGGGGTTAGCAGATGTGGTGTGCCATTATACAGCGTCAGTTCCACTCTCTTTGGGTCAACCATTATAAAACGTAGGGTTTCAGCCGTATTTTGGTAAAGCAGGCTCATGATAATGGCATTAATGCAGACTGTTTTGCCAGAGCCAGTGGCGCCAGCTACCAGCAAGTGCGGCATTTTGGGCAGATCGGCAAACCAGACTTTGCCAGCCACATCCTTTCCAAGGGCAATCATGTAATTGTGTGGCCGGCGGTGGAATTCTTCACTTTCCAGCAGTTCTTTCAATGTTACAGTCGCAACTTTCATATTTGGCACCTCAATTCCAACCAAAGATTTGCCCGGGATAGGAGCTTCAATTCTGATTGGGTGTGCGGCCAATGCTAAAGACAGGTCATTGCAAAGCGTGGTTATTTTTGAAAGCTTGATGCCCTTGTCAGGCTTTAAAGAATACTGCGTTACTGTGGGGCCGACCCTCACTTCGCCCATCTCTACCCCAATGTGGAATTGCGCCAGCATGTCTTTAATTATTGCCACATTAGCCTCAATGTCTCCGCTGGTAGGCTTGCTTTTTTTAGTGATTAGCAGATCTAATTTGGGCAGGTTTTTAATAACTATTTTCTTTGTCCACGGCGAGGCCTGTGTTTTTTTAGCTTCTGAATCTTCTTCACCTTGGGCGGATTCATTTTCTGTTGTCTCTTCCTCAACCCCCATTTCTTTGCTGAAAAATTTTCTTTGTTTTAATTTTTCCATTTCTTCATTCTCTTCTGTTTCCTGTATCTCATCCTCTTCTCCTTCCCCGGCATTTTCATAATCCCCGTTTATTTTTACTCCATTGTTTTTCACAAATATTTGGAAAAAATCGATTATCCATCGGCCGAGCAGGCCGAATCCGGAAAAAAGTTTTTTGTTCAGCATGACAAATGAAGTGAGCGAGGTGTTGAAAATTAAAAATATTGAAATTGCCGCTAATCCAATCAAAATCACTATGCCGGCTGCTGTGCCAAGATAGGCTTTTAATATCCAGGCAAACATGCCGAATGCGCCCCCGCCATAGCCTGCAAGCGCCATATTCCACATTTCTTCGGGCAGGTATTTGAGGTGGAATAAACTTGACATTGCTATAAAAAAAAGACCGGCTCCGATGGCATGCGTGGCGCGGTAATTATATTTAACGTCCCTTATTAAAAACCAGGAGAGAATCAGCAATATGGCTGGAGTGGCATAACGCATTGAGCCGAAGATGAAGCTTAAAACATACTGGTCCAGTATGATTCCCACTGCTCCGGCTTTATTAAAAAAACTTAACGTAAAAATTATCGCTGCTATTATCAGCACAATGGCTAAAATTCCCCGCGAGAGTACGGGGTCATAAATTGGCTGTATGCGTCGGCGGGACATAATTTATAGTAAAGGTATTTTAGCACAAAAAAAGTAAAAATAAAAACTCACCCCTAACCCCTCTCTTATTAATAAGAGAGGGGTGCCCGAAGGGCGGGGTGAGTTTAAAGGTGTGAGTTTTCATTAAATAAACAGCGGCGCCAAAACAAGAGTAATCGTCGCCAAGAGCTTAATCAGCACATGAAGGGACGGCCCTGCAGTGTCCTTGAATGGGTCGCCAACAGTGTCGCCGACCACTGCCGCTTTATGCGTGGGCGAGCCCTTGCCGCCGTAATTGCCGGCCTCAATGAATTTTTTGGCATTATCCCAAGCGCCGCCGCCATTATTGAAAAATAAGGCAACCAAAATGCCGGTAATGGTGCCGACCATCAGCAGAGCGGCCACAGCTTCAGCGCCAACGCCCAATAATTTGAATAGAATCCCGACTGCCACAGGCATGAGGGTTGCCAAAAGGCCCGGCAAAATCATTTCTTTCAAAGCGCCGCGGGTAACAATGTCCACGGTCCGGCCATAGTCAGGCTTTTCAGTTCCCTGTAAAATTCCCGGTTTTTCTTTGAATTGGGCGCGCACGTCATTAATCACAAAATAAGCCGCTTTGCCTACAGCGCGGATGGCCAGGGCAGAGAACAGGAAGACCAGCATTGCGCCGAGCAAGGCGCCGACAAAAACTGTTGGCTTGGAAATATCCACGCTTTCCAGATTCAAGCCGTAATTTCTCACTTCATCCATATAAGCGGAAAAGAGCAGGAATGCGGCGAGCGCGGCAGAGCCAATGGCATATCCTTTTGTCAAAGCTTTGGTAGTATTGCCAACTGCATCCAAACGGTCTGCTTTTTGCCGGGCTTCTTCCGATTGTTTGCTCATCTCAACTATTCCTCCGGCATTGTCAGTAATCGGGCCAAAAGTATCCATAGCTAAAATATAGGCGGCTGTGGCTAGCATACCCATTGTTGCTACGGCTGTGCCGAAGAGGCCGGCATCTGGATAACCTGAATTTTTTCCTAAAAAGTAGGAAGTTAAAATTGCCGCGGAAATTGCCAGTACAGGCACAGCTGTGCATTCCAAGCCCACAGAAATGCCGGTAATAATATTAGTGGCCGGGCCAGTCTGCGAGGCTTCAGCGATTGATTTCACGGGCCGGTATTTATATTCAGTATAATATTGAGTTATAAAAACAAAGGCAATTGATGTTAATACGCCGATTATTCCGCATGCCAGGAAGTATAGCCAGGCGTTTGGCGCAATATCAGAAGCCAGAAGAAGTTTTGTGGCAATTGCGAATCCAATCATTGCCAGCAGCGCAGAAACATAATAACCGCGGTTAAGCGCTTTCATCGGGTCTTCGTTTTCTTTAACTTTGACAATTAAAATGCCGATGATTGAAGCTAAAATTCCAAATGCGCGGGCTACCAAAGGGAAGAGCATTACTCCTAAAATCCAGACTGGGTTGGCATCTGGCACTTTCATGGCCATTACTGCGCCTAAAATCATAGCGCCGATATTCTCCGCGGCTGTGGACTCGAATAAGTCTGCGCCACGGCCGGCGCAATCGCCCACATTATCGCCCACCAAATCCGCAATCACTGCCGGATTCCGCGGGTCATCTTCTGGAATTCCGGTTTCAACTTTTCCGACCAAATCAGCTCCGACATCAGCAGCTTTGGTATAAATTCCTCCTCCAAGCTGTGCGAATAAGGCGACAAAAGATGCGCCAAAGCCATAGCCGATAATTAAGAATGGAATTTCTGTTGCTTCAACATTGGTAAAGAATTTAACTAAGGCATAAAGGATAGCCACTCCAAGCAAACTCATGGCCACTACCAGCAAACCTGAAACAGCGCCTGCGCGCAGGGCGACTTGCAGGCCGTCATTCATACTTTTCATTGTGCCGACCGCAGTGCGGATATTTGCCCTGATTGAAATCCACATGCCAATATAGCCGGCTATCATGGAGCAGAGGGCGCCTAAAATAAATGACAGCGAAATCCAGAATGCCATGCTAAGGGCCGAGTCAGTTGGGTCAAAACCGCGGTGGTTGCGGATAAAGCCATAACCGATGAACAATATTGCCATAAAGACGACAGCCAGGATTAGAATTGTCTTGTTCTGCCTCCGCAAAAAGGCTTCTGCGCCCTCTTTAATGGCATTGGAAATTGCCTTCATTGCATCATTTCCCGTGTCTTTTTTGAGCACCCAGCGGGCGAGCAGATAGGCAGCCAGCAGCCCGACAATGCTGATGGCTATTACCAAAGTAAGCAATAAAGCTTCACTCATAGCAAGGAATTAAAAATAATTAAATTTTTTATCGCCATTATTATATAAGAGAGTGCGAAATTAGTCAATTTTTTTGACATTTGGGCGTTATTGAGGGATAATTTAAGCCTTTGAGCCAAGCATTTTATGCGTGATTGGAAATATAAAATTTTGCTTTATTTTCTGCGGAGCTTGATTTATGTCAAGCGGGTTTTAGTGTTTCTGCTTAAATTTGTTTGGCAGGCAATTGTTTATTTATACAGGTTTTTGCGCCAGACAATTGGTTTTAGGATTTATAAATTGATTTTTAAATTAAAGCAATTAACAGGGAGAATCAGCCAGCCGTTCAGCGGCCGCCTGAAAGTTTTGTTTTCCAAGCGGTTGGCGCTGGAGATTATTTTATTTTTAGTGATAATTGCTATCGTTTATCCGCAAAGTATTTTATATTCTGCCAGCAATACCAACATACCCGGCCGGGAGACTTTGCTTTATAAAATTGCAGGTCCTGGCTATCAGGATTTCAGCCTTGAAGAAGTGGAAGTAAGCACAATAATGACTGTGCCGCAACGGGAGATTGATCAATCTTGGCGTTCAGGCGCTGTGTCAATTCAAACAGCTAATAGCCCGGTTTTGCATTCTTTTTCAATGTATCCAGGCATATCCAACATTTCCGCAGGCGGCGGGGCTTTGGTTAAGCCGAATATTTTTCCAAATGCCGTTTTCCCCGCTTCAAACGGCCTGCCGGTGCGGACAGCAATCATTTACCATACAGTCAAGCCGGGAGAGACTGTGGGCCAGATTGCCGGTAGTTACAGCTTAAGCATTGTTACTATTTTGTGGGCCAATAATCTTACCAGTTATTCATACATCCGCCCTGGCCAGCAGTTAAAGATTCTGCCTGTTTCAGGTTTGTTGCATAAAGTGAAAAAAGGCGAAACTGTTGCCAAAATCGCCAAGATGTATAATACACAGCCTGAAAAAATCATTAAATTCAATAAGTTAAAAGAAAATGGTTCAGACATGGTCGTGGGCGAGGATTTAATAATCCCAGACGGTGTCAAGCCGACGCCGGTTTATGTGGCGCCAAGCCGTTATTATCCTGACTTCAGCAATGTGGCTGCGCCGCCTTCTTCTTCAGCTTCACCTTTAGGGTCAGGTTATATTTGGCCGACAACAGTCCGCCGCATTACGCAGTATTTTGGCTGGCGGCATTTGGGCGTAGATATCGCCGGCCCGGCAGGAACTCCTGTTTATGCCGCCCGAACAGGCGTGGTTATAAAATCGCAATGCGGGTGGAATGGCGGCTATGGATGCTATATTATTATTGACCACGGCAATGGAGTTCAGACTTTATACAGCCATAATTCCCGTTTGTATGTTTTTGTTGGAGAAGCAGTTGAACAGGGCCAGACAATTTCCCTGATGGGTTCAACCGGCCGTTCCACAGGCCCGCATCTGCATTTTGAAGTAAGAATCGGAGGACGGCGCCTGAACCCATTGCAATATATCAGGTGATTTTATTCTGTTTTTGCGCGGTATTGCAGAGCTTCGGCCAAGTATTCAGTTTTTATATCATCAGCTCCGGACAAATCAGCAATTGTCCTGGCTAATTTTAAAATTCGGTGGTAGCTCCGCGCTGTGAGGTGAAGCTGGTTTACAGCTTGGCGTAGAAGATCAATCGCCTGATTATCCAATTTGCAGAATTCTTTGATTTCCCGGTTTTTCATTTCGCTGTTAGTAAAAATATTCGTCCCAACAAAACGTTTTTTCTGCCTTTCCCTTGCTTCTTCCACTCTGGCGCGGATTTTTTCCGAACTCTCTGCTAATTCTTCCTGCGATAATTTTTCAAATTTCACTCTCGGCACTTCCACATGCAAATCAATGCGGTCCAGCAGCGGCCCGCTGATTTTTTTCTGGTAATTGGCAACCTGCATTGGTGTGCAGATGCATCTTTTTTCCGGGTCAGTGGCATAACCGCATGGGCAGGGGTTTTGCGAAGCAACCAAAGTGAAGCGCGCTGGAAAAGTGAGAGTGCCTTGGGCGCGGGAAATGGTGATTACTCCGTCTTCCAAGGGCTGGCGCAATGTTTCCAAGACTGTGCGCGGAAATTCTGAAAATTCATCTAAAAATAAAACACCGCGGTGCGCGAGCGAAATCTCGCCCGGCTTGGGGAATTTCCCTCCGCCGACCAGCGCAACTCCTGAAGCGCTGTGATGCGGAGCGCGGAACGGCCGTTCAGTTATCAATGGCTTGTCAGCTGGCAATAATCCGGCTACTGAATATATTTTGGTGGCTTCTATCGCTTCTCCAGCAGTCATTTTCGGCAGAATTGACGGCAGAGTTCTGGCCAGCAGGGTTTTGCCAGAACCAGGCGGTCCGGATAATAAAATATTATGCGCTCCGCTGGCCGCTATTTCCAAAGCGCGCTTGACAAATTCCTGCCCTTTGACAAATGCCATGTCCATTTCTGTCTCAAAAGTCTGGAATAATTCATTAATATTAATCGGAGCAAATTGTTCAATCAGACTGCCCTGAAAGTGGTTTACCAGCTGGCAGAAATTTTCCACTGGATAAATTTCAATTTCCGGAATCAGTCCGGCTTCTTTGGCATCCACAGCCGGCAAAAATAATTTTTTATAACCGCGCTGTGCGGCAAATATAGTCAAAGGCAGAATGCCAGTGGTGTGCCGCAGGCTCCCATCAAGCGCCAGTTCGCCGACAAACATAGAATCTCTCAAATCAATTTCCGGATTTTCATGCACAGCATAAATGCCGACAGCGATCGGCAGATCAAAGGCCGAGCCTTCTTTTTTCACGTCAGCAGGCGCTAAATTAACAAGAATATTATGCCCGCCCGGGAATTTCATTTCTGAATTCCGCCACATGGTGCGGATTCTGTCTTTTGCTTCTTTAATCGCAGTATCAGGCAGGCCGACAATATTAAAACCAGGGAATCCTCTTCCCAAGTCAACTTCAACAGTAATCGGCTCGCAGTCCAGCCCAAGCACAGCCGCAGAATTTATTTTTGTGAACATACGTGAAAATTTACAATTACCAATTTACAATTTACAATGAATTTTCAATCATACAATTTCCAATTATTGAAAATTGAAAAATGAAAATTGATAATTTCCAAAGTATTATATCACTTTACTTGCTTTTTTGTAACCAAAAAATCCGCGTTGAGGCGGATGAATTATAAACCCTCCCCTTGTAGGGGAGGTCTTCCGACGTGAGGAGGAAGGGTGGGGTTCGCAGTTTGGAATACGAACCCCCTCCCCCGATTTAACATCGGGGGCTCCCCCTACGAGGGGGAGGGTTTTTTTTCGTACTTTTTGTAACCAAAAAGTACCAAAAAGTTTTGGGGGCGCCAAAACTCACCATACTAAGAAAGTTTAGGCTTGCCAAGCACTTGTTGTTCAAACATATGGCGCCCCCAAACCCCCGTTTACTTTTTATGTTTTTTTAATTTATCTATAAAATTATTTTTTTGTGCATTAAAGACAAAGATAGGTTTTTAAGTCTGGATGTTTTACTGCAATGCTCCAATCGGTGGTCTGATTTAATCTTTTAGCCCCGCCTGGTAAAAGATAACCTTGATCGGTTAAAAAAGAAACATTTACAATGCTTTTGCCTAAATCCTTTAGAGCCTCAACCGCAGGCACATAATCTTGATCTCCTGATATTATTATTGCAGTGTCATATATATCCTTAAGTTTTAATAAATCAGTTGCCAATTTTACATCCACCGCTTTTTCAGTGCCAAGCGATTGATCAAAGAGATTATATCTAATAGCCCCTGCCCGCCGAAATTCAATTGATTTCCCCATTCTTTCTATTGTATTATGGATATTCTCCCATCCATCAAAACGACCCTGCATTTTATCCTGAATATTTAAAAGATCGTCTACAATTTGATCCGTAAGGGTATCAAGTTTTATTTGGTTGGATGCGATCGCATCGAGGTCTTGTTTTATTTTTTTATCCCTTGATAAAATTTTTCTTAAGGCAAGTTTGTCTTCTTTTTTGCGAACGATATTAAGATTATATGGTGAAAAATCAATGTCTTTAACGACATACCAATAAGTACGAACGCGTTCTACGTTACTACCACCAGCCTGTTCTGCCACCCAATCAAAAAATTTTGTCCAGTCAGCTTTTTTTGGCAGGTAATCCCACTTTTTAAAGGTGGTAGGGAATAATTCAAGTATTGAGTGACGAAGGTTCTCTCCGTCAATGAATATACAAACTCGTCTGCTGTTTAACATAATTGTTTAATAAGATAAAAAAGAAACAAAAGCGGATTTTGTCCGCTTTTGTTAGTAAATCAGTTATTCACTCGGACACCTCCGAGGTAAGGTAAGTATAGTAAATCTCAAAAGTTGTGTCAATAGTGCTCTGTGTATAACTTTTACTCACTATATAATTTAAATTAAACCTCACTGTATATTTTTTACTCCTTTTCTTTTATAAAGTTTTTCATATTATTTTATTAATTCATCTTTTTTGTTCTGTATTTTTAGATAATCACCATATGATTTTGGGTGATTGTGGTTAGCCCAAAGAGCAAGGGAAAAAACACCAACTAAGGATAAATAAAAACTAAGGTCAGTATATCTAAAATCCAAAATTATATAGATTCCGCCTAAAAGAATTATAGATGGTAAAAGATTCCATCTAAATAAATATTTTAAATAATCTATATCAGGTATTTTTTTGTCCATAAAGTGAGTCTAAAACTCCTTACTAAACAAATTTTCTAAACAATTAAAATATGAATCAAAAAGTCTATTTCTAGATTCCTCTTTTAACCTTACAATACCTTTGATTATTTCACCGCATTGTTCAGCGGTTTTTTTAGGTGTATCCAGTGCATATTTAACGAGACACACATCTCTTACTTCGCCATAACTAAAATCCTTAACATTGTTCCAGTTTTTTCTTTCTTGAAGATAAATATCGTAGCAATCTTTTTTTCGTTTTACTACATACTCTTTTTTTGTTTGTTCCATTTTTGTCTCTTCTTGTTTTTCAATTGATCTCTGTTTAATTACTTGTGTGGCGAAGAAAAAGCCACTTAAAATAATGCAACTGAGTAGGATAGTTGCAGGTAGTGTAAGTTTATAATTTTTTATAAATAATAAACATTCCATTATTATTTTTGGGATGCCCTTAAAAAATCTAACTATTAATCTTCCTAATACTTTAAAATGATTACGAAGAAGATAGCCTAACAAGAACGGTAATATTAAAATGACTAAAACCATAAACCATTCAGCTTTCCAGTTTATAAGACCTTTTTTCATTGCCGCAAACGTTGCTTCAACATAGGCTAAATTTAAGATAAACAGAAGCCAGATAAGAATATAAAAAATTATTAAACCGACTTTTTTAAGTTTATTCATAATATTTTAAATTAAAAATTAGTATCTGAAGTAAGTATATCATTTTTTATTTTTTAAAAACATCATCATCACTCCCCCTACAATCATCACATCCGCTAGATTGATCACGCCGGTGAAAAAGCGCAGATAATCAATCGTGGCACTGAAGAGGATGCGGTCTGTGAGGTTAGATAGGGCGCCGGCGATTATTAAGCTTATAGCTGATAGCTTATAGGTTTTAGATTTTAAATACCAAAAGAGTATTCCTAAAATTATAATTGGCGTGGCAATGATGATAAGCCAGTTAGGGCAGGGAATTGAGAAGGCGATGCCGGAGTTGGCAAAATATTCCCAGCCCAGCCACGGCTTCCAGAGATAATAAGAAAAATCCGCATTAGCGCGGGCGAGATATTTTAAGAGCTGGTCAGAGACAAATAAAAAACCACTTACCAATAAATAAGTGAGTAAGTGGAGTTTTGCTTTCATATTTCATTTGTAAGCGTTTTCTTACAGCTTACGCAGGCGCTGGAAGTCGGGCGCGCCAGCAGGCGCTTTTCATTAATAGGTTTTTTGCAGTATTTGCAAGTCCCATAATCATCATGTTTAATCCGGTCAAGCGCTTTGTTCACATCCCGCAGTTCTTTTTCCAAAGTTATTTCCAATGGCTTGCTATTGGTATATTGCGCCACTTCCAGAGCGTTTTCATCTTCTTTGTCGCCGTATTCAGGAAAAGTAGCGTCATAGTCTCCGCTCACATGGGGATTTTTTTTCGTGAATTTGCCCAGCTCTTCTTCCAGATGTTTTTTTTCATCCAAAAGCGCCTTTCTGATTTTATCCAGAAATTCTTCGCCATAAGCTGTTGGTTTCTTTATCATATACTATTATTTTAGCAGAAATTTAAAAAAAATAAAACAGGGTCGTATTATAAAGGAAAGTCAGATTTTAATCAAGAGCTGATTGCCAACAACCCCCTTTGTCCCCCTTTTCTAAAGGGGAAACCGATTTATATTCCCCCCTTAATAAAGGGGGGGTAGGGGGGATGTTTGTTTTGGCAAACAAAAAAGGCGGTTTGAGCCCTAGGTAGATTTTATGGCTGACCGCCTTGAAAAAATCTATCCCAGAAGGGGTGCCGTTCAGGCACTCTAAAGGCTCAAATTTGGCTTATTTAAGCGCCTTAGACTGCCTGAAAAGCAACTAACCTTGGAACAGATATATGCCCTTTTACCACTCATTGGTGTAAAGCTCCCTGATGTTTTGGCTGGTTTAGGGCACAAAACATATAATTGGAAGTCACCATGTTTACGGGCTGGCTTTCTGACTGGTGTTTTTTTTGCTTTTATTTTTATTTTAGCAATTGCAAACATTTTTTCTTTCACTATGCTTGCACACGTCAGAGGTTAGCCCGTAATAGAGAGTAGTTAAAAGGGAATATGCTCCATCCGAACAAGTCAGATAGAACATATAATTTTAAATGATCTAATATAAGTATAGCACATTTTTGGATTTTTGTCAAGTTTTTGGCTCTATTAAGCAAAAAATGGCTTATTTAAGCCACTTTAACCTGTGGATAAATGTATAGACTAGTGTATACAATTGGGATTTTTAGTATATTTGTATAGATTCTTCTGGATATTTATCCACAGTTAAGGCATTTAATCCCCAGACTTATGCACAGATGTATAGAGTAGTGTATACAAAAACCCGCTTTATCCTGAGCGAAGTCGAAGGACGCGGGG
>CAZHEJ010000020.1:0-12505 GCA_964531615.1 uncultured Gammaproteobacteria bacterium
TCAATGCGCCAGATTTTGGCCTGAACCAAGGGCGAATCAAAAAATCTGCCTTCTTTAAAAAGTATTTCAAAATCTTTCATTCTCTTTAAGCGATATTTATCTTGAAGCATGGCAATAATAATGATAAACTAACTGCAACCCATACCCCCCTACCCTATAACCCCCCTTACCCACACGCATTATAGCATATTTTAGCCATAAATTATAGGGAGTTGGTATAAAGGTAGTTCAGCGCAATCACTCACTGCGCGAATCTTGCGCGATTTTATTGCCTGCCCACCAATGGCTACGCCAGAGGCGGACAGACACCCCTGCCTGCCGGCAGGCAAGCCCAGCCCCTCTGTGCCACTTCATTAAGAAATAGTATAACCGTGAAATTCTTCCTTTTTTTACAATTTTTCACGTTTATCTTGACAAAAGAGTAAAAAAGGTATAAAATAAAGTTATATCACTTAATCATCTTATACTTTATAAATATGCCAAAAATATTACAAATTTTTAATACAATCTCTCATTTAAGGGAACGTTACTACACTGCATCTATTGGAAAACAGGCGCTGTTAAAGTTGTTGAGCGAAGCAGAAGTGGCCGAACAGGTATACAACTCTAATGCCATTGAAAATAGCACACTTACTTTAGAAGAAACCGAGAAGATACTTCTTCAGATAGATTTGGATAGATATATCACTGAACGAGAAATCTTTGAAGCAAAAAATCTGGCGCGAGTTGTGTCATATATTGACAAAAAGGCTAAGGAGCAAGAACTTACCCTTGAGGTAATTTTATCACTTCATAAAATGTTGATTTCAAATATTCGTGATGATATCGCCGGAAGGTTTAGAAAAGACAATGAATTTGTGCGTGTTGGCAGTCATATTGCTCCCAATCCTAAAGAAGTGGTAGGTCGTCTGGAAAAAATGCTAGCCGAGTATAATGCTTCAAGTCATGAAAATATAATTAAAAGGATAGCAGGATTGCATCTTACTTTTGAATACACTCATCCATTTTGCGATGGGAATGGCCGCATTGGGCGCGTTATCAACAACTATTTGCTAATACGGGAAGGATTCGTCCCAATAAACATAAAATTTATTGACAGAAAAAAATATTACGAAGCGTTTAAAGAATTTGATGAAAAAGGCGCGACTGCTATTATGGAAGAAATAGTAGGAAAAGCGCTTACCAATAGTTACTACAAGAGGCTTGCGTATTTGGAGGGTGCGCATATTATAACACTCGCTGAATATGCAAAAATAAATAAAATATCACACTCTAATTTGATTAATAAGGCAAACCGCCAAACCATAGAAGCCTTCCTCGAAAAAGGTGTGTGGAAGATTGGCATCGCGCAAAAGACCCCGCTTTAACGGAGTCTTTTAGTTTTATCGTGTTTTCCTCATCCTCTTGCCTTTTCTCTCGCTGCTCACTGTCAATTTCTTCCTGCCTTTGGCCCTGCGCCGGCTCAATACGCTTCTGCCGCCTTTAGTGCGCATTAATTTTCTAAAGCCGTGCTTTTTGGCCCTTTTTCTCTTTTTCGGCTGGTAAGTTCTCTTTGTTGACATAAAAACTTTGTTAAAATTAAAAGCAGACAGGCCGTTATTATAAACCAAAGGCAAAAATGTGTCAAACCCTGCAATTTGGCAGGCCAAAAAACATTCAAAAACAGCTTCTATCCACAGAATCCACAGTTTTTCCCCATTTTACCCACTTTTTGGCTTTTTTAAGCCATTTTTCATTTGCCAAATCTATGATAGAATTACCCTGATTTGCATTTTTGCATGCTTTTTAACCCTTATGACTAATTACGAAATCTGGCAAGCAGTCTTAGCAGACTTTGAACTTAAAATCTCTAAAGCCAATTTCACCACTTGGTTTAAAAATACTGGAATTGCCAGCTATAACACCGGGCAAGTTGTTATTTGCGTGCCCAATACTTTTACCAAGAGCTGGCTGGAGAAAAAATATAATTCAGATATTGTTAAAACCATTGAAAGAGTCACCAACAAGCCGGTAAAAAAAATTGAATACAAAGTAGAAAATCTAAAACATATAGAAGAAAAAGAATGTTCTTTGGTTGCAGAAATGTCGCCAGCAGAGGAGCCGCTATCTTATATCACCCAGCCGGCGCTCAAAGCCACAGGGGTCAGATACGGCCTTAATCCCAAATATACTTTTTCCAATTTTATTATCGGCAAGAATAACGAACTGGCCAATGCCGCGGCCCAGGCAGTCATAGCCAGGCCTGGCGAAGTCTATAATCCATTATATATATATGGCGGAGTAGGTCTCGGCAAAACGCATCTCTTGCAGGCAGTCGGGCATGCTCTATTGGAAAAAAATCCTGCCATTAAAATTCTTTATGTTACTTCAGAAAAATTCACTAATGAATTTATTTTGGCTGTGAAAGAAGGGCGCGGGAAAGAGTTCAAAGACAGGTATAGAAATGTTGACTTGCTATTGATTGACGATATACAATTCATTGGCGGGAAAGAACAGACACAGGAAGAATTTTTCCATACTTTCAACGAACTCCACCAGCAAGGCAAGCAAGTGGTTCTTACTTCTGACAGGCCGCCAAAAGCCATCCCGGCCCTGGAAGACCGCCTGCGCTCCCGTTTTGAATGGGGGATGATAGCTGACATTACCCCGCCTGATCTGGAAACGCGCATAGCCATTTTAGAAAGGCGCGCGCAGGAAAATAATTTTTCTCTCGCCCCAGAACTTCTGCATTTAATCGCCACGACTGTTCAAAACAATATCCGCGAACTGGAAGGCGCCTTGAATAAAGTGTTTGCTTTCCATCAATTAAAGAATTTGGCGCCGACAAAAGACAGCATTAAAGCGCTCTTGGTCGGCTTTGAAGCGCAAAGCATGAAAAAATCGCTCACCCCTAAAGAGTTGACAAATATAGTTTCAGAGTTTTATGATGTGAATGTAGACGATATCACCGGCAAGAGCAGGGAAAAACGGCTGGCTTCCCCGCGCCAGATTATCATGTACTTATTAAGGGAAGAACTGAAAATGTCCTACCCGGCAATCGGCAATGAAATGGGAGGGCGCGACCACACCACTGCCATGCATGCACACACAAAAATCGGAGTTAATCTTGAAAACGACGCAAAATTAAAACAAGAGATTAAAGCCATTAAAGAAAGGCTTTATGTGAATAATATTTAAAAGTTGATAAAGCTGTTGATAATAACTGCGAAAATAAAGATAAAACTGTGCAAAAATAAAAAATTATCCACAAGAAAAAATAAAAAAATAAAAAAATAAAAAAATTTTCCACTAATCCTCCACCTCAATACACAAATTATATTCAAAATTTTTTACCGCAATTCGTCATCAAAAAATTCTTTTTATCCCCCTTATCCACAATACCTATTATTACTATTAGTTATTAATATAAATTACAAATAATATTAATATGAGGTTTACTTGCACAAAGGAGAATTTATCGCATGCTTTGGATTTAGTAAGCGGAGCGGCCAACCGCCAAGCCAGCCTGCCAATTCTGCTTAATATACTTTTACAGGCAGATGAATCAAAAGTCTGGCTTATAGCGACCAATCTTGAAATAGCTGTCAAAGTCGTTTTAAGGGCTAAAGTGGAAAAAAGCGGGGCCTTTACAACCCCCGCTAAAACTTTAACTGATTTTGTGCATCTTCTGCCTGACGAACAGGTTGTGGTTGATTTGCAGGAAAATGAACTGGTTATAAAATGCGGGCATTCTTCAACCAAGATTAAAGGCATGCCGGCTGATGAATACCCTGTGGTGCCCGGCATAGAAGAAGAAAACGGCTATTTGTTGAGTGTGGATGATTTTAAAAATGCTTTGTCGCAGGTAGTTGTGGCAAGCGCAAAAAATGAAATAAGGCCTGAATTAGCAGGAGTCAGCTTCGGGCTTTTTGCCGAGCGCTACAGCGGGTTAGTGTTAGCCGCGACAGACTCTTACCGGCTGGCAGAAAAGAAAGTGCCGGTAGAACAGGGGAAGGAAGAAATTAAAGCGATTGTTCCTGCGCGCGCTGTGCAGGAAATGATAAGACTGCTGTCTTTGTCTAAAGACGCGCAGACTGAAAATCATGTTAGGATGTGGCTAGGCAAAAATCAAATTGCTTTGCGCTATGATGATTTTGAATTGACCTCCCGTTTGATTGAAGGCAAATATCCTGATTATGCCCAAATTATTCCAGCCAGCTTCAAAACCACAGCTCTTTTTCCCGCATCAGTAATGATTAACAAGATAAAAGCCGCCAGCCTGTTTACCACCACAGGCATTAATGCAGTATCTTTTGATTTGAACGCCAGCCAGAATTCAATTGCCATTTCTTCCACCAGCACCCAGACAGGCGAGCATTCTTCTGAAATAGATGCTGAAGTAAGCGGAGAGGAAAATTCAATCTTGTTGAATCACCGGTATGTTTTGGACGGCTTGCAAAACATGGAAAGCGAAGAAGTGGAATTGAAAATGAATAGCGGAGACTCTCCCTGCTTGTTTAAGGAAAAAGGAAAAGATGATTATTTGTATATTGTAATGCCCATCAGGCAGTGATATTTTTTGACAGCTTTAACATCTGCGCCACAGTTTCTTTATTGCCGGCAATCAATGTCTTGTCATTCAACTGCCATTCCTTCCCCTGCCAATTAACAACTCTTCCGCTAGCCTCACGCACTATCAATACCCCTGCTAAAACATCCCAGGGGTTGATTTCTGACAATACGCAGGCATCTGCTCGACCGCTGGCCACGGCTGTCAATTCCACACCCGCAGAAAAAAGCATGCGGAAACGCACTAGCACTAAATCCAAACGATTAAAGAATTTATGAAAGCGGTCACTGCCCGCAGGCGTGTGCCCGGCGCAGAGCAAAAGCATTGGCTTGTCATGTTTTTTCTTTGCAGAGATATACAAACGGCGGCGGTCGCACCAGGCGCCGTTATTTTTTTCAGCCCAATAAATTTCTTTCATAATGGGGAGGCCGATGGCCCCGACTTTTATTTCGCCCTTGTCTTCCAACCCCAGGCAAGTGGAGAATTCAGTGAGGCCGTAAGCAAAATTGGTCGTGCCGTCCAAAGGGTCAATATACCAGGTTTTACTGCCCGGGTTGTCAATGGCTTTTGCTTCTTCGCTCACAATATCATAGTCAGGGAATTTTTTCAGCAGGGTTTTGGTAATCAGGCGGTTGGCTTCCAAATCAGTGCAGGTGACAATTTCCGCGTGTTTTTTAAAATGAATGCCTTTGGTGCCGGTGCGTAAAAAACGTTGGCGCAGAAGCGCATTTACTTTGCGGGTGGTATTGACGGCAGTTTTTAGTTCAGGAGAGAACATAATACATTATTATATGATTTATTTTTCACTTTCTAATCGCGCTTTTAATAAAAATATTGTTTCTGTTCGAAGCTTGGCTCGAGCCCAGTCTTTTTGTGGTTCGGTAAGAGATTCGCCCAGGCCGACCAGAATATTTTTATTATCCATTTTTTCCAGTTGTTGGGCGCACTTTTGCATAATCTCTTTAAAAGACACACCAGAACGTTGTTTGACGATTTCTTTGTTAATCGACCAATTATTATTCAAGAAAAACCATATATCGTAAATATCGCGGCTCGTTTTGCCGACGCGCTCGTACATGGCTACAAGCTTATGGGCAAACATATCTTCTTGAATCATCACCAGCATGGAGATGCCAAGTAAAATTCTGAGTTCGTAGTGGGAACCGAAATCTCGCCTATTTATTTCGATTTTTATATTCTGCGATTTTGTGTCGTATGATATAGAATTAAAAAGATTAAATCGCTTTATTCGGGATTCAACGATTTTTCCGTAACCAGCCGCAATTTTTTGAATTTTTTCAAATACAATCTGTTCCTTACTTTCTTCCAGTAAATCAAAATCCAGATCGACCGAGTCCCTGTTCAAGCCGTAAAATAAATGAGCTGCAGTGCCACCTTTAAAGCCCAAGTAAGGCGCGATTGCAGTATCGGAATAAATATCTTTTAGAATTTGCAATAGTATGTTTTTATGCTTTGCGTAATCAATGGTCATAAATTTTTACTTTTGTAATGCTTAAAATATTCCTCAACTTTTTTGTTCATTCTTTTACTGCAATATATAGGTAATATTTCAAAAACCTTATTCCAATCCAAAGCATTTAAATTATCAAAGTAGTAGTTTTTACTTACATAGATTCGATCTAAGAAAGCGCGCTCTTTGGTTGCAGTTGCGATGCCGTTTTGGTGCTCAATACCCGAAATATTGCTTAATACATAATATTTCATTCGAATAAAAGAAATTTTTTGTTCATGGATTTCAATATCCCGGGTTACATAGGATGCGACAAAAATGGTTTCATAGTATTGAAAATTAATTCCTGCTCGGGTTAAGATGGTTTCAAAGCTAATATATGAGGGAGTGCAAATTCTTGTCGCCAATTCAAAGCGGTTATAATTTTTATCTTTGACGTATATGCCGCGGCGAACCCTTATTAATTTTCCAGCCTTAACATATTTATTCAATCGGCTAGTGATCGTACTATTCTTTTCCTCGCTCCATAACAAAGCCACATCTTTGGTGGAAAAGACGGTCAAGGGAGATCGCAATAAAACTTCTAAATATTCGCCTTTGATGGGTTTTTTCTCCATATTTTGACTGGAAAATGCCTTTAAGGTTATTTCCAGTTCAATTATACACTATCTAAAAATAAAATGCAAGATATATATTACCACTTATCCACTTGCCTTTTTGAGAGAGAGAGAGAGAGTATGCTGTTTAATAGAAGGGGGAAGTTAATTTATTTAAGATAAATCATATGAGACAAAAATTTTCACCAGAAGGAGAAAAACCTTCAAGGGGGATTGAGGAGGAAATTAAAACAAGTAGAAGCAAGAAAGAGGCAGGGCCGAGGGAGATAGAGAGTGGTGGGGGAGGAAAAATAGAAGAGGAGAAAAGTAAGGAAATGGATGTTAAAGAATATTTGGCCCTCTTATTAATAGAGGCAATTAAGAAAAAACATTGCAATTGTTCATTTTATGATAAAGACGGCCGTCTGGAAAAACATTCTAATTTAGCGAATCCTGAAAGTATTAAAAGATTGCTAGGAATAGTGGCTAATAATCCGGAGGTGTTATCGGAGAATGTCTACGATCTTCTAGACGAAGAAGATAAAGCATCCGATGAAATTTTTCTCTACTCAAAAGAAGGGAAAAAACTTTTTAAAACTTTTGCGTCTTCTCAGGGAGTAGAAACAATGCGAGATGAGGCAATATCTTATTTAGGGATTGGTCAAGGTAGTATTATTGAGGAGGATGGAGTAAGGGGGTCCCGAAAACGATAGAAATACACAAACCCGCCTTGACGTTATGTCGGGGCGGGTTTGTTTTTGAAACTATTAATTCTTCATCACCTGCTCTTTCAGCCACTGCATTACTTTTTTATTCTGCAGAGTCATGGTGATTGTATCGCGCACCTCCGGTTTTTTCAGATTTTTAAGATATTCTTCATTGTCTTTGTACATATCTTCCAGAAATTTGATTTCTTTGCCCAGCTCTTCGTCAGACACGCTGATTTTTTGCTCAAGCGCGATCTGGCGGGAGATGAGAGCGGCTTTGGCGCGCTTTTCCGCCTGCGCTTTGAAGTCATTCTGCAAATCCTCTTCTTTTTTCTTAATGTCTTCAAGATATTTTTCAATCGTGATTCCGTTTCTCTCCAAGTCATGCTTTAATTCATGGAACATTTTCTGGCGCTCGGCGTCAATCAGAATATCCGGAATCGGCTCAAATTCGCTCTGCCCAATCATTTTTTCCAAAATCGCTATTTCAAACTGCTGGTCCGCTTTTTGTTCGGCTTCTTTTTGCAGATTGGAATTGATTAGTTCGCGCAGTTTTGCCATGCTTTCCTGCCCGAGAGTTTTGGCAAGCTCATCAGAGATTTCCGGCAATTGCCTTTCATAAACATCTTTTACTTTTACTTTGAATTGCACGTTTTTTCCTGCCAAGTGCTTTTGATAATAGGTTGGCGGAAAATCAAGGGAAAATTCTTTTTCCTCGTCCTTGCCCAGGCCAATCATTTGTTCATTAAAGCCGGGGATATAATGCTGTTCGCTTAAATATACCTGATAGTTTTTCGCCTGCCCGCCTTCAACAGGCACCTTATCCAGAAACATATCCATATCAATCACCAGCTTGTCCTGCGCGCCTGCTTTTTTGTCATTTTTTATCGCTTCTTTTGCCTGCATTTTGCGCAGATTTTCAATCACTTCCTCAACATGTTTTTCTTCTATTGATTTTACTTTTTTTTCTAGTTTTCCGCCAGAGGCGGATCCGCCTTGGGCGGAGATCTTTTTAATATTCGCCAGTTCTATTTTTGGCAGAGTCGCCACTGTGGCCTTGTAGGTGATTTCATTGCCCGGCGCTAATTTTTCAATTTCAATTTTCGGCATGCCTATTGTCTGCAGTTTTTCTTTTTGCAATGCCTCAAAAAACGATTCCTGCACAATGTCCTCCACCGCCTCTTGCAGAATTTTCATTTCGCCGAGTTCTTTTTTAATTATTTCATAAGGGGCTTTGCCCGGGCGGAAGCCTTTTATGGCTGCGCGCTGTGATAATCTCTGGCCGGCTCTTTGCAGATGCTTTTCATATTCAGTTGGTGTAACTGTGATTACCAGCTCAATCTGCGATTTGTCTAATTTTTTTATAGTGTAGGTCATATGCTGTATGATTAAGTTTGGATATTATGGGTTATTTCTGCAGAAAAGTCAAGAATGTGGTATAATATTGCCAATGAAAACGAAAAATCAAAATGGTTTTTCGCTCATAGAGGTCATGGTCGGCGTGGCTGTTTTTGCGTTAGTGTTTGTTGGTATTTATTCTGGCATTCAGATGGTTTTAAAAGTAGTTTATCAGTCCCGCCTGCGGATTATTGAAACCGGCGTTTTAGATGAGCAGATAGAAATTATCCGCAACTTGCCCTTTGCTGACATTGGGATTGTAAACGGCAGCCCGGCAGGAATTTTACAAAGAATTGCCACCACCACCCGCAATGGCATAGATTTTTCAATCACGCGCACAATCAGGAATATTGATGATAATTATGACGGGGTTATCGGCGGAATACCGAATGACACATCTCCAGCAGATTATAAATTGGCGGAAGTTGAAATAATCTGCGCGAGATGCAATCAGCGCGAGCCGGCCAGATTATCAACTTTCATTGCCCCTCGCAATTTGGAAGGCGACCCGACGCATGGCGCGCTGTTTATTGAAGTTTTTGACGCTAATGCCGACCCAGTGCCGGGGGCCACAGTGCATGTTGTGGCCACTTCTACCAACCCAGCAATTGATTTAACAGATACGACAGACAACGAAGGGATGCTCCGTATAGTTGATTTAGGCGCTGGAATGGACGCTTATTCACTCACTGTTTCTAAAAGCGGGTATACAACTGACCAGACATTGAATCGCACTGTAAACAATCCTAATCCTGTTAAACTGCCGGCATCGGTCACAGCGCAGTCAGTGACAGAAATTAGCTTCTCCATTGACCGCGTTTCTTCTTTGGGCATTTCAACTATTAATAATGCTTGTGTGCCAGTGGCTGGAGTGTCGATGAATGCAATCGGCACTAAAATAATCGGCACTGAACCAGATGTTTTTAAAATTAATCAAACCATCACCACCAATAGTAGTGGAGAATATACTTTGGCAAATTTAGAATGGGATAGCTATGGTTTAAGGCCGAGCAGTTATGATTTGCTGGGGTCAATTCCAGCTTTACCTATTAATTTGGCTCCGGGGGTTGAACAGCCAGTGCAATTGATTCTTGGCGCGAATACTGTTAATTCATTATTAGTGCAGGTTAAAGACAGCATCACAGGCCAGCCAGTTCCCAGCGCAATAGTCAGAGTTTCTGCCACAGGTTATAATCAAAATAAAACTACGGGCGTGGGCTATATTCAGCAGACAGATTGGTCTGGCGGCAGCGGCCAGCTGGATTTTACAAATGAAACTAAGTATTGGGCTGATGACGGCAAAATGGAAATCAGCGATCCTGCTGGGGATGTAAAATTAAAAAAAGTCGGCCAGCAGTATGTAAGCGATGCTTATTTAGAGTCATCAATTTTTGATTTGGGGGTTGCGGCGACTATGGTTGATTTAATTTGGGAGCCATTGGCCCAGCCGCAGGAATCTGGGGCAGGTTCGGCGCGCTTCCAGATTGTTGTCAGCAGCACTTCTACGCCAGAAGCCTGGGATTATGTGGGCCCCGATAATACAGCCAATACTTATTTTGATGAGCAAAATTTTTCTTTGGCCAATATCCCGCCAGGCAACAGGTATTTGCGCTACAAAATGTTTTTGCGGACTGCTAATGTTGATTATACGCCGACAGTTTCTCATTTAAACATTACTTATACCACCAGCTGTACTCCGCCTGGGCAGGCGTATTTCGGCAATCTGGCTAATCAGGAATACACGGTGGAAGTAAGCAAGTCCGGATACCAGACCTCAACACAGACAGTGGCTGCCAGCGGGGATGTGATAATGGAAATAGAACTTACAGCCTCATAATATGATAAATAAAAACAAAGGCTTTACTTTGCTAGAAGCAGTGGTGGCGCTGGGCATTTTTTCGTTGATTTCAGTATCAATTGCCTTTTTAATAACTGACAGTCTGCGCTATAACCAGATTGTTTCTGACCAGTTGGAAGGCCAGAATGATTTAAGGCAGGTTTTGCAGGAAGTGGTGGACAAAGTAAGGCGCGCTGAAGAATCTTCAACTGGCGCTTATCCAATTGAAAGCGCCAGCAAATATGATTTGCGTTTTTATGCCAATATTGACAATGATGGGTTTAAGGAAAAAGTGCATTTTTGGTTGGACGGCACAATTTTAAAAAAAGGCATTATCAAGCCAAGCGGAAATCCTCTTACTTACAACCCCGCCAGCGAACAGACAGTTGAAATTGCGCACAACGCAGTCAATGTCGCGCGTCAGATGCCTGTGTTTACTTATTATAATGAAAGTTATACTGGCAGCGGCGACGGATTGAGCGAGCCGGTTACTGCCACTGATGTGCATGTGGTGCGGGTCCAGTTGGAAATAGAAAAAGACCCGGTTAAATCGCCTGTGCCGGTAAAAGGAGAATCAGTGGTGCAGATACGGAATTTAAAAACAAATTAAAATATGCTGTGTAATTTTTTTGAAAATAAAAAAGGCAGTATTTTAATGTTTGTTTTAGTTTTCGGCGCTGTTGCTTCGCTTATCATCATAACAGGAGTGGCCAGTTATGCTTTGTTTGAAAATAAAGCGTCCAACCGCAAGCATGACCGCGATTCAGCTTTTCAGATTGCCGAAGCGGGGATAAATTACTACCGCTGGCATTTAGCGCACAATCAGACTGATTATCAAGATGGCACTGGCCAGCCCGGGCCATATGTCCATGAATATAAAGATAAAGATGGAAATTTGCTCGGGTATTATTCTCTGAGCATCACCCCGCCCTTAGCCGGCAGTACAGTGGTGGCAACAGAATCCACCGGCTGGACAATTGCTTCTCCCAATGCTAAGCGTACTCTCAGAATAAGAATGGGCGCGCCGGCTCTAACTGATTACACATTTCTTTCGCATGCCGGAATGAATTTCAGTTTTACCACTGAAGTCCGCGGGCAGGTTCATTCAAACGGGGAAATCCGTTTTGACGGCACTACTGATTCATGGGTTAAGAGCCATGTGCGAGTTTATGGCGGAGGCGGACCAAAATCTTTTTGGCAGTACCCTGTTCCAGAAGTTGATTTTTATTCTGTAACAACTGATTTGGACGGCATACGGGATTTAGCGGACGATGGCGGGATTCACCTTACTTCTTCTGGCAATGAGGGTTATCAAATGGTATTTAATGGAAGCAGTTTTGCGTTGTACAAAGTAACCAGCAAGGATTGCTATTATGGCGAAGGCCGCTGGCGCAGGCGATGGGGCGATTGGTATTGGGAAGGCACTATTTATTGTTATGATGTTGGAAACCGCACTCTTGTCGGAAATTATAATATACCAAGCAATGGAGCAATCTTTGTTGAGGATAATGTCTGGATAGAAGGCACAGTCAACGGACGTTTAAGCTTGGGCGTGGGGAAATTCCCTGTGCAGACGCCTTATAAAAATATTTTTATCAGCAATAATTTGCTTTATTCTGCCCAAGGGAGCGATGATGTTGTCGGGCTCTTATGCCAAGGCGATATTGTTGTTCCGTATGAAGTGCCTGATTCAATGGAAATTAACGCGGCCTTGCTTTCTCAATTCGGGAAAATTTACCGCCCTTATTATAATGAAAATTTGAAAACATCGCTCACTGTTTTTGGGTCTCAAATTTCCTATGACAGAGGGGGCTGGAAATATGTGGATGGCTGGGGCCATGTGGTTTCTGGTTTTGTTAATACTTATCATTATTATGACGCTAATCTACGTTTTTATCCCCCGCCCAGCTTCCCTGTTGGCGCGACATATGAATTGATTTCCTGGGA